>CACXGE010000046.1 GCA_902767135.1 uncultured Lachnospiraceae bacterium
AAAAAATAATATCTGAGATCGTATGCTTTTTCAATATATATAAGGCTTTAAGTTATTTTTTTCTTCACACAAGGTGATGATGAGCCCATTGTTTTAATAATTTCTTGATTTTTAAATATTTTATGGTACACTATAATTTGTTTAAATTAATTCTCGAAATTATCGAGGGATTTTAAAAGAAAAGGAGCTTATTCATGAAAAACAAACTTAACAAAGTTGTGTCTGGATTGCTGTTTACTTTTATGTTAGCACTTGTAGCTACAGTAGTAATGCCAACCCAGACAACAAACGCAGCAACAAAAACCACCCATTCCATCAAATGCAAATATGTTCTAAAGCCTGGACAGACAGTAAATGTTACCACTTACTATTCCTCTGGATATACCTGGTCCAGTGAAAATCCAAAAATTGCATCTGTAGACCAGAACGGTAAAGTAACTGCAAAGAAAGCAGGTATGGTCAATATCTATCTTACTTCTTCCAGCGGATATAAATCAACCATAGCTTTAGTTGGGGTAAAAACAAAGAATTATTATCCATCCTATGAGAAAAGATACAAAGTAGGAAAGGATATTCCTGCTGGGGAATACGTTTTATTTAAAGACCCTAAAGTTACATCCGAATACTGTTTCTGGACTATCTATCCGTCCAATAAAACTAGTGCAACACTTCTTGACATTGGCGAAACAAGATATGCTTCTACTGTAAAATTGACAAAAGGCACCTATGTAGAAGTAATGAGTGGATACCTGGTACCTTTAAAAAAGGTAGCCAAAAGTAAATTTTCATTAAAAAACATCAACAAAGATATGAAAAAAGCAACTTCTAAAGTGGATAATAGAATTGATGCTAAAGTAGGCTATGGTCTTCCTGCCGGAACCTACAAGATTACCCTTTCAGGGAAAGCAAACTCTGGCTATGTTTTCGTTTCAAGCCAACCACGTGGAATAAAGTATAACCCAAAAAAGACTGTTGAGTCTAAATCTTTATCAAAAAGCTATGGTAAAACAGATGTTATTACCTTGAAAAAGGGACAGTATGTAACGATTCAGAATACAACATTAACAAAAATCAAATAAGATGGGGAAAAGCACAAAAAGAGGTTCTATACCAATTGGTATAGAACCTCTTTTCTGTTTCATTTATCATCTTAATCTTATTACACTGTCACCTTCACCTTATCCAGATGCCAGATTTCATCTACATACTGCTGTATGGTTCTATCTGAGCTAAACTTTCCTGAGCAGGCAACATTTAAAATAGCACTCTTGGCCCACTTCTTTTCATCCTTGTATGCTTCTTCCACCCGTTTCTGTGCTTCTGCATAAGAGCGGAAATCCTTTAGGATAAAGTAAGTGTCTGCTCTGTTAGAGCTGTTGGTGTTGAGGAGAGAATCATATAAATCTCTGAATAATTCTGGATTGTTAGGTGAATACACTCCATTGATTAGCTGCATCAACACCTTGCGCACATCCTGGTCGTTGTTAAAGATATCCATTGGATTGTATCCCCCGTGCTGTTCGTAGTTGATGACCTCATCTGAGGATAATCCAAAGATAAATGCATTTTCCTCTCCTACTTCTTCCACGATTTCCACATTTGCTCCGTCCATGGTTCCTAAGGTTAGGGCACCGTTTAACATAAATTTCATGTTTCCTGTTCCAGACGCTTCCTTGCTAGCGGTAGAAATCTGTTCACTGACGTCTGCTGCTGCAAAAATCATTTCTGCATTGGAGACACGATAGTCCTCTATAAATACCACCTTAATCTTACCTTCAATAGAACTGTCATTGTTAATGACCTCAGCTACGGAATTAATCAGTTTAATAGTCAGCTTTGCCCGGTGATAACCTGCCGCTGCCTTGGCGCCAAAGATAAAAGTTCTTGGATAAAATTCTCTCTCCGGATGTTCTTTAATCTCATTGTATAAATACATTACATGAAGAATGTTTAAAAGCTGTCTTTTATATTCATGTAATCTTTTCACCTGTACATCAAAGATAGAACGAGGGTCCACCTCAACTCCATTGTGTTCCTTAATGTATTTTGCCAGTCTTAGCTTATTCTGATATTTGATATTCATAAACTCTGCCTGGGCTTTCTCATCATCTGCATATATAGCCAGTCTCTTCATCTGGGATAAATCTGTAATCCATTCTTTTCCGATGTGATCTGTCACCCAGCTTGCAAGCAGTGGATTTCCATGCTTTAAAAATCTTCTCTGAGTGATACCATTTGTCTTGTTATTAAACTTTTCAGGCATCATCTCATAAAAATCCTTTAATTCCTGATGTTTTAATATCTCTGTGTGAAGTGCTGCCACACCGTTGACAGAGTAACCTGCAGCAATGGCAAGATGAGCCATCTTTACCTGTCCGTCATAAATAATTGCCATCTTGCGAATCTTTTCCTGATTTCCCGGATATACCTTCTGAATATCTAAAATAAATCTGCGGTTGATTTCCTCCACAATTTGATAAATTCTGGGAAGCAGTCTGGAAAACAGTTCAATTGGCCACTTTTCTAATGCTTCCGCCATAATGGTATGATTGGTATAGGCGCAGGTTTTTGTTGTAACATCCCAGGCATCATCCCAGCTTAAGCCCTCTTCATCCATAAGGATTCTCATCAATTCCGCTACAGCCACGGTAGGATGAGTATCATTTAGCTGGAAGGTTACTTTCTCATGGAACTTTTTGATATCATCATGTTTATCCTTATATTTTTTTACTGCTGTCTGTACACTTGCGGAGATAAAGAAATACTGCTGCTTTAATCTCAGCTCTTTACCAGCGTAATGATTGTCATTTGGATACAATACTTCCACAATGGTTTTTGCAAGGTTTTCCTGTTCCACTGCTTTCTGGTAATCCCCCTTGTCAAAAGAATCCAAATGAAATTCATTGATAGCCTGGGCATCCCAGATACGAAGAGTATTTACCACATGGTTTCCATATCCTACGATTGGAAAATCATAGGGCACTGCAAGAACGGAATTATAATTTTCCTGAATAAAGTTGTTTCTTCCTGTTTCCGGGTCCCGTTCAATCCGAATATTGCCTCCAAATTTCACTTCTGTGGCATACTCCGGTCTGCGAAGTTCAAAGGGATTTCCATCTTTTAGCCACTGGTCGGGAACTTCTACCTGAAATCCATTTTCTATTTTCTGTTTAAACATACCATAACGGTAACGGATGCCGCATCCATAGGCAGAATACCCCAGAGTTGCCAGGGAATCCAGAAAGCAAGCTGCCAATCGTCCCAAACCACCATTTCCCAAGGCAGCATCTGGCTCCTGATCTTCTATTACATTAATGTCCACACCCAGCTCTTCCAGTGCTTCCTTTACCTCATCATACTCACATAAGTTAATCAGATTGTTTCCCAACGCACGCCCCATCAAAAATTCCATGGACAGATAATACACCGTCTTTGGATCCGACTTTTCATATTCCTTCTGGGTTGCCAGCCAGTCATCAATAATCCTATCCTTTACCGCATAGGATACTGCCTGGAAAATCTGCTGATTATCTGCTTCCTTCAATGTCTTTCGAAAAAGTGTTTTAATATTATCCTCCACACTTTTCTTAAATTCTTCTTTGTCGAACTTCTGAACTGTCATACCTATGTCCTCCCTTTTGTCGCTTCTTATTCTGTGCTGTCTTTTTTTTAAATATTCAAAACCACATTTGCAAAATTGCCTTGGTTCTGAATATTCCTCAAATTGTTTTTCATGGTATCTGTCATTTGAAACTGAAACACAAATACAATTTAGCTCTATTGTACATTTTTGCATAGGTTTGTGTCAAGATTTTATGTGAAATTTTACAATTTTTCATTAAAACTACAAAAAAGTTGAATTTAAATTTTATTCAACTTAAACCGACTCGGTAGTAACCGAATAAAATTTGACATACAAAAAAAAATTGGGTATACTACATTGAAAGAAATGGTTTTGACAGCAACTGAAAACTGCATATACCTGTGTTCTTCATTTGCTGTCACAAAAAATTCTGATATGGAGGATGAATATGTTTTATGGACGAGAGAGTCAAAGAAAGACTTTACTGAATATGATACAAAAAGAGGAGCATCTGAAATATCAAAAATTAAAAATGCAAATGAAGTATTTGAAGCATTGTCAAAAGGGTTTTCGAGATATAAAGATATTCTAGACCAATCATATGTTTCTAGTGGTCCAACTCTTGTGGATGTTCTTGATAAATTGATTCGAATGGATGTTGTAAAAAAAGAAGTCCCTATAAATGATGAAAATAACAAGAAAAAAGCAGGTTATTATATATCTGATAATCTGTCATTGTTTTATTATAAGTATATTTTTAGAAATATTTCCAGAATGAATGTTATGGATGCAGAAGTCTTCTATAATAAATACATTTATAAGAATTTTGAAACAGAATATGTACCTAAAATTTTTGAAGATATATGTAAGCAATATTTAATTCGATTAAACAAAGCCGGAAAGACAGAAGAAATTTTCGAGAAAATAGGAAAGTACTATTATGATAATCCGGCAGAAAAAAAAATGGGGAATTTGATATTGTTACATTAGATGATAAAGGTTATATCTTTTATGAAGCAAAATTTAGAAAAGATCCCATTACAGAATCCATGGTTAAAGAGGAAATAGAACAAGTAGACAAGACGGGGCTTTCTTGCTATAAGTATGGTTTTATATCAAAATCAGGATTTTGTTGTGAGTCTGCCAGTAATAGAATTTTAATTTCTTTAGAGGAACTTTATCAATAATTAAAATAATGTAGGAGCCAAGGAACCCAGTTACCTGGCTCCACATTTTTATTCGTATATGGAAAATCCCCCCTGATAGTTCCTCTCTTCTTTGGGAATCACCTGATACATCATGGTATTTGGCAATATATTGTGTTCTGTTTCGATATCCTCTAACTTTATGCTCTGTTCACAAAATATATACTGTATCTGCCTCTTACTATCATCTAACAGGGCATATTCAAACTCGTTAAACTTTATATTGTAGCGGGCGATTACTGCCAAGGTATCAAAATGAGTGGTATCCTTTAATACCCCACAGTTTTTTTTCACACTGCATAGTCTGTCCTTTTCTTTTTTATAATCTTCCTCAGAATAGTTACATTCCAGATATCTGTAGTATCCACAGTTCGAGGACCAGTTTTCTCCAAACTCCCCTTCCACCTTTGCCAAATATGTTTGTATGTTCTCCTCTTTTATCTTCTTTGGAAAAAGGCTTAATTCATGATAATACCAAAGTCCCTCGTCGATTCCTATTTCAGTTCTATAATCATCCCATTTATCATAGGCTTCACTTAAATTCTTTTCTGTCCCATCTACTACAATGGAGAATTTTTCTCCTCCTGTTGGATTGAGAATCCAGTAAAAAATTCCTCCAAAGACTGCCAAAACAAGGATGCCCAATAAAACAGCCACGACCGTCTGACTTTGGTATTTCTTTTTTTCTTTCTCCGTATTCCTTTTTTGCTGTGCTTCATCCATGGTCTCTACCAAAGAAAGCACCTGCCCGTTAGTAATACTCTCTCCCATTCTCTTATTGCAGACAACCCATGCAATGCTTCCCAAAAGCAACACCATTCCCCACAAAATAATCAAATGCATATAACTTTCCTTCCAGATTTGAGGTAAATCCGTAATTTTCAACCATGCAACTCCGGCATATCCTGTAGACCCATTTAAAACAATCCTCAAATACCCAATGTAACCTATATGCAATACCACCACGAAAATACTTCCTGCCAAATGCATCCATTTGTTTTTTTGAAACTGAAAGATCATCTTGACAAACCAGGAGACATAAAATAGTCCTCCAAAAAACAGTATGCCAAATAATCCGTATGTTCTCCAGGTTTGAAGTTTCTCCATCATATCCCCAAGAGCCGCATGCCACTGGACAATTCCTTCGCTTATCACCGTAAAATACAACACAAGCCCCATTCCAAATAAAACCACCAATATAACACCACAAAAGAAGAACACTGCAATGGGAGTGACATACAAAAGATTAGCCACCCGAAACTTATCCGATACCACACAAAGCTGTATTTTCTGTTTCTTTTGCTCCTCTATGAACATACCTGACATAGCCAGTGTACCGAGCATGATTGCTACGGGAACACTGAGCTGCAAGGGGGAAGCCAGACACCAGATAAACCATAGAAAGATTTCCCCAAAAGTGTATTTTAAATTATTATGATACTGGCCTTGTTGTACATTAAAAGCCAGAAGCACCTGATAATTTACTATTTTTTTGAACATAACATATCACTCCTTTTTCCTATTTCTCCTTTGTCACATACCCATTTTTCGGGTTTCCAAATACATATACTACATAGAGACAAACCTCCAATGCCAAAACAGTACTGCTTATTCCTAACCTTCCCACAAGATTTTTGATATCTTCCATTCCCGTTCCTTCAAATATTGTATTTATATAATACAGGGATTGCACCATTGCCTGACCCAAAATCGCAATCTTGACACAGACTCTAATCAGAAAACTTATGAACATAAAAATCCCATCCAAGATTCCCCTTATTATGACAGACTGATTTTCTTCCTCCATGTTCCATCGAAACCATTCTTTTTTCCAAATCAAAAACATGAAAATGATTTCCATCATCCAAAACAACACAAAATTTAGATTATGAAAAGCAAGATAAACAATGGGAATAAGAGTAAATTCTAAACTTCTTTTCATAGTCCAAAGCATCTTCTTTTTTATCACCTGAAAATAACTCTTTTTATCAAAGCTGTGATATCTTAAATAGTAAACCAATTCCTCTTCTCCCACAGTCCTTACATAATATCTGGTATACCCATCACAGATATCTTTATAGAAAAACCACAGTACAATTCCCCACAAAACCAGTATCCCTACAAAGAAATACCCTTCCATATATTTTTTGTAAAAAACACAGAAAATCAATATCAATGCCAAACAAATCTGATTGCTTTTCTTTGCTCTCTCAGAGGAGGAATTTACTCCCCAAACCATATCTGCAAAACTTTCATATACTTTATTGTCCATACCCTACTCCTTGACGAAACACTCTGTTTTCTTCTCGCCTTCATTTCTCATATTGATATAATAATATCCTTTGGCATCTTTTTGGTATACCCACTGACTGCTGCTTATCTCTTCATCATCACACTTTTCTCTCCCCACTCCAGCTGACTGATTTCCACAGGAACAGAAAGTGTGGTCTGCAAGTTCCATTTGCTGTCATAAATCTCTATTTCACTATAAAAACTTTCCGGCTCATCATACCGATTTAATGTATCAAAATATCCTGTCACCATAATAAATTTATCTTCGCCAGCTACCACCACTTTTTTAATATCACTGCGATAGACCATTCCATAATCTTTCTTTTTTGTGTAACTTCCTGTCTTTGATTTTAAGTCCATTTTATAGATTCCATCCTGCCCTAAAACATAATAGTTCTCTTTATCCACAACACCTTCTGCCTTTCATCCACCATCACCAAACAAATTCTGGTAGTTATCCACATAAAAAGAGGTTTTTCCTAAATTTTCTGTGGACTGTGGTATCTTAACTTGTTCTACCATTTTGGATTTTTTCTCCCTGCTACTTTTTAAATTCCTCATATTGTTCTATAACCTCTACAAAATCTTCGATTCCTTCCTTAAATAGCTGTTCCCTGTCACAAAATCTCATCATGGTTCCTTCTTTTAATACCATAATGTAGTCTGCAATATTTTCTATATCTGCCATAATATGTGTAGATATCACCACACTGGCATTTCTCTCTGCCACCTGTCTTTGTAAACACTCCATAAATCTCTGACGGAATACAGGATCAAGATTTGCAGTGGGTTCATCCAACAAAAACAGTTCCGGCTTTCTTGCCAGTGTAAATACCAGTTCCATTCTTTTTCTCTGTCCTGTAGACAACTCTATATATTTTGTATGTAACATCTTTTCTGTAATCTCAAAGCAGTCCAATCCCTCCCTCCAACACTCCATATCAAAGGTAGGATAAAGCTTAGAACATAACACTACACTGTCCATCACTGGAGCTTCCACTAAAAAAACGGGATTGTGTCCCACATATGCAATCTCTTGCCTTGCTGTCAATAACTTCTCTTGTAATAGGTTCCCTTTCCAATAAATAGCTCCCCTTTTGGGTTTATAATTTCCATACAGTAGTTCATATAGTGTGCTTTTGCCGGAACCATTTCTTCCCAATACTCCCAGAATATAACCTGGCTCCATCTGAAAATTTACCTTAGAAATAGAAAAGGACGAACTCTTTTGTCTGCTTAACTTTTTTCCTTTCCCATAAGAATATTCTAATTGTTCCACTCTTAACATTATTCCCATAAGATTTCCACCATATCCTTTACCTCTTCCAAAGAGATTCCAGCCTTTTTACATTTTTCAATTAACTGCACTAATTCTTCTTCCACACCCTGCACCTTCTTTTCTTCCATATATTGAACATCTACACTGTCTACATAAAATCCTTTCCCCGGAACGGAATAAATCAGTCCCTCTTTTTCCAACTCTTCATAAGCTCTCTTTGTGGTGATGACACTAATCTTTAATTCCATGGCAAGACTTCGAATGGATGGCAAACTTTCTCCCTTGGTCAAGGTATTATTTATCATCAAATCTTTTATCTGCCTTACAATTTGGGCATAGATCGGTTCCCCACTTTTTGTCTGAATTTTAATATTCATCTAACACCTCTCCCAATATCTGATACATTCTCCTCCATAATGGTTAACCCGAAACCAGTAATATCCATAATTTCCTTTAACTCTGCTCTTCGGGCACTATCCTTTAATTCCTTTGGCAAATCTTCTGCCCTGCACTTTACTAAGTATTCCTGATGAGCTCCTCCTATTCTCTTAGAACGAATACAGGATGTTATCTCCATCTTGTCTCTGCTCTGCAAATTCTGCAGCTTAGATAATTCTAAATCCGTTTCAATCATCTGATATTCATCCCTAAGCCCTTCCACGGTCCCAAAATACTTTTGTTCTCCCTTATCCAGCCACAAAAGATAATCTGTAAATAATTCCATTTCTTCCACCAGATGGCTTACATAAATTACGGATGCCTTTTCCTCCTGAATGATCTCTCTTAAAATATCCTGTAACTCTCTTTGAAATATAGGGTCTAAATTTCCCACAGGCTCATCCATCACAAAGAGTTTTGCATTGGTTGCCAGCGCAAAGGCTAACTGCTGCTTAATCTGTTCTCCCTTTGACATGGCTTTTAATCGTTTCTTTTTGTCTATTCCATAGTTTTCTAATAGCCTTAGGTATTTATCGTAGTCAAAATCCTTGTAGTAACTACCATACACCTTGCCACAATTTTTTCCATGAAATACCAGTGGAAATGGTGTCTCATTGAGTACAAATCCAATCTGTTCCCGATATCCTACCACATCCGCTTCTGCCGACACACCGTTTAATCTAATATCTGCTCCCTTATTTCTACCCTGTAGCAGAATATTTAACAGCGTGGATTTTCCTGCCCCATTTCTCCCTATCACACCCATAATATATCCTGCCGGCAGTTGGAAATTAATATCCTTTAATTCAAAATCACCCTGTCGCTTACCCACATTCTTACATTCTAACAATATCTGTTCCATAACTACTTCTCTCCTTTTTGGGGATACTGCTCTCTACCTGACTTGATTTTATAGTAACAGTTCAGCCAGTGGCTAAACTGTTACGAAATCGGGCAATGCTTACGCATGCAAAATTGCACGATTTTTGTTAAATGCACATTTTTGCACGGTCAGCGCAGTAAATGCGCAGACCTGCCTAAACTGTTACATTTTACAACCTACAATAACGTTAGCCCAAAACTAAACCCTCTCTTGGGGGGCTAACGTTTCAACCCCCACAAAATTTTTGTTCTTACAGGATATACACAGTATATACAGTTATGCACGGATTGTCAAGAAAAAAAATAACAGCTTTTTCTGCTGTTATTTTTCACTAATAGTTACCAGAATTCTATTTTAATTCAGATTTTTCTTGTATTCAAACTCGATGGATACTTCTCCGTCTGTTTCTGAGTCTCCCATGGTATACATCAGATTTCCCTGTTTTGACACAAGGTATCCATCTCCTGCAAGAAACTCATCAATGTCCTCTTTATCGTCGGAAGCAAAGTCAATTCCCATGGCAATACAGGCATCGTATGCTTCCTGTGGTTCCATGTGGAAAATATCTTGCCCACCAATGGTTACTTCTACTTCATCATCCACACTAAGGAAGTCTATCTGGTAAATTTTACACTCTGAAACTGGTTTTTCCGATGCAGAATCATTATATAAATAGACACCTACACCTGAGTAATCTGCACTGCTTTCGCCGTCTGGCACACCAATACTATAGCTTTCAATTACATAGGTTCTTCCTGGTATGGTTCCTAAATCATCCAACTGCTTTTGTTTTCCCCCCATAATTTCACAGAAGCATAACCCATTGTCATACAAACTCTGAACTGTATCATCTAAATCAACTGCCGTTCCTCCAATAGACACATCCAAACGCTTTGCCGCTGCACATCCAGTGAGACTTACTGCTGTAGTACATACCAGACTCAAACTTAACAACATTCCTGCTACTTTCTTAAACATTTTCATTTTTTACCTCTTTTCTTGTTTTTCCTTTGCAACAGAAATAAATATAATATCCCTACTCCATATTGTCAATGTTTTTTACAAATTTTGTCATATTTCCGTCTAAAATTGCATATGCACTTGTACTGTATGCTACCGTCTCTTTATCGTGAGTCACCATAAAAATAATGGTTCCCTTCTTTGCCAGTTCTTTAAAAATTTCTAAAATAATCCTTGTATTTTCCTCATCCAAGTCCCCTGTAGGTTCATCTGCCAATAAAATATCCGGGGAGTTGACCAATGCCCTTGCAATGGCCACACGGCGCATTTCCCCTCCAGATAACTGTTCCGGATAAGATGTTTTTAAATCCCTGATTCCCAACTTATCCATCAATTCCTCTAATTCTTTTGCGGACACCTTTTTTTCTGAGTCATATAGCTGATTGGGAAACCTGATATTATCCCATACCGTAAGATTTGATAATAAGCTTTGTCCCTGGGCTACATATCCAATCTTCTGATTGCGAAATTTAGATATGATTTTATCGGGAGCTCCAATATAAGAGATTTCATCATACAGTACTTCTCCCTCCGTAGGAGATATCATTCCCGCAATCAGATTCAATAATGTACTCTTTCCACTCCCGGATTTTCCCACAATACTGATAAAATCTCCTGTTTTTGCCGATAGATTCACATGGCGCAATGCCCAGAAATCCGTCTGGTTTCTTGTATATTTTTTCCCAACGTCCTTTAAAGTCAGATTCACATTATTCACCTTCTCTCATGGTCTGGTACGTTTCCTTCTTATAGATTTGTGCCACAGAAAAACTAACAGAAATTAAACTTGCACCTGTTACTAATACTATGGTTCCTAAGATATATAATAAAGTGGTCAAAGAACCTGGTTGAACATAAGGTTGACCAATCATATCCCCAATGTACACATTGAATGGAAAAACAAAAACAGACGCTATCATGATTCCTAAAGCAGCACCAAGAATGCCTTGTAACATAGCCTCTGTCACCAACATTCTTCCTATTTTTGACTTACTCATTCCCATCATTCGCAACAGTGCAATTTCTTTTTTTCTCTGTCCCATCTGTAAAATGTATATCACAGATAAAGCAGCTAGTACCATGGCAATCAACACAAATAACACGTATTTAACTACCGTAGCTATAAACGAAAGACTGTCAGACACAGAAGAAACTATTTTCTCAGAAATCATTACTTCCACATTCTTTGTTTTTTGTTTGATTTCCATTGCTATTCTAGATATGTTCTGCTTATCCGACACCCGAATCATTACCGCAGAAATCTGTTTATCCAGATCTTCTTCCTCTCCGGATAAAAAACGAAATCCTTGTTTGGTAGCCGCCTGGCGCATATGTTTTAACGTGTTCATGTTAACAAACACCGTCTGATCCATACCCGTTCCTGTTTTATCCATCTTTGCTGCCACTTCATATTCCTGATTGTAAATACGGATAGAATGTCCGTTACTTACCTGGATATCCCCTCCTACTACTACCGAATCATCCGCTATTTTTTCTTTTAATTTTTCCTGTATCCAAGGCTGAATCACAAAATCTGTATCTGGCTCAAATCCAATAATCTCTACCGGCATATCACAGCAGGCACTTCCTGCCGATGCAAAGAAATACTGATAGGTTATTTCATCAATTCCTTCTATCTTTTGAACCTTGTCTATCATATCTTTGCTCATATAAAAATAACTGGTGTTTCCCTGTAATAAAATGGCTTTCATCTCTTCTTCTGTATCCTCTGGAACCAGGATAATATCCGCACCCAATCGTTCCTTTACAGAGTTCAATCCATTTTCCAGACTAAGAAACAAAATCCCCCCACCAAAAACAGAAGCGGCAAATATGGTAATAACCGCTAATGTTGCTATGGTCTGACAGGTTTTTTTTCTTAGATTCATTACTGCCAGATTCCAGATAGTTATTTTTCTCTCTCTCATATTTGCCACTTCTCCTATACCTTATTTTTTTTGATAACTGACAATTGCATATCCACTTATCAGCAATGTAATGACACCAAGAATCACTAACGCCGGTCTTGTAACAGCATTACATCCCATATGTACAGAACCACATACACCCATGAGCACTGTTGGATACAAAATTACCAAAATTCCCTGCAATGCACTGGCAATCCCTATTCCCAGCCTGGTCTTGTCATCCTTTAATATCAAAAAGAGAACTCCCAGGATTGCAATGAACCCTCCTGCTCCAAGCTCCGCCTTAGCTGTATAGTTACATGCCATCTTCTTAGGTGACATAGCCGCTGCACCTGCATTTCCTTCCGAAAACATATTCATATTTTCAGACATAGACTGGCTACTGTCCGTAGTTGCTTTGGCACCACAAACCGGGAAAATAGTCTGTGGTCCAACTGCAATTAACAGTCCCAAAATAATCAAAACACTTCCTAAAATTATGTTTTTTTTCATCTGTTATCACTCCATCTTTTTAATTTACTGCTTCAAATGTTCCATCCGCTTTTACCTTATAGCTGTCTGGAACTCCATCAAAGTATTTAAAAGACTTATTTACAAATTCATCTACATCTGTTTCCTCTTTTAAAATACCAATCTTTTTCAAATCTGTTGCCACATTCATCAACGCATCATATCCACCCTGTACACTAGGAATGAACTTATAGGTTTTCAAGATACTAGCATTGTCCTCTGCATTCCCACTGACATATTCTCCATCAATCTGTATCTGTGCAGTCTCATCCGGATGCTCTGCCACCCAGGCAGAAGCCTTCAACATTGCTCTGGTAAATCCTTCTGCTATTTCCGGATGGTCTGTTGCCAGTTCTTGTGAGATAAAGCTGACACAGCAATATTCACTTCCATAAGGTTCCGTAACTGCAGTATCTAACAATGCTAACAAATCATATTCCTGTTCTGCATTGGTGGCTACCGGGTCGGGGGTTGCAATGGCATCCACTGCGCCATTCTGCAAAGCCACCGGCTGATCCGTAGTGCTATACACCACAAAATTTACCTCTGTGCTGTCCGCAGACACGTCAATTCCTTCTGCATACAATGCTCTCTTTGCAGTAACCGCCTCAGAGCCTGCCAGAGAACTGACACCAATGGTTTTTCCCTTTAAGTCCGCAACAGATTTAATTCCCGAATCCTTTTTTACCAGAATTTTGGTACATCCAGTATGCATTCCTGCGGTAATCACCATATTCAGTCCATTGTCAATGGGCTGAACAAATTTACCAACCAGACCAAATCCGCAGTCAATAGTTCCTGCACCCAATGCAGCCTGGATGTCGGTTCCACCAAAGTCCACTCTCTCCCATTTGATACCTTCCTCATCCAGATATCCTTTTTCCATAGCTACCTGCAATGGTGCATGACACAATGCTCCCTGAGTTTCCCCAACCTTTAATATATACTCCTCATCCGATGCTGTTTTGTCTCCCTGTGCACCACATCCTGCAAGGGAAGTAACCAGGGCAACAGCCACCGCTAATGTTGGCAATACTTTCTTTAATCTCATCTTGATATCCTCCTGTGTTTAAATATAATACTCTGCTTCTTTTTCTTTTCCCGCAAAGTTAAGTACCTTAAGAATTCTGCTTCTAAGTGCAATAAATTCATCGTTATTTCTATCTCTTGGGTAAGAGTGTTCCACGGTAATAATCTCCTCTATTTTTGCAGGTCGTGGGGACATGACCACAATCTTATTTGCCAGATACACTGCCTCATCCACATCATGGGTTACCATAACCATAGTCATATTTTTTTCTTTTCGAATTCGCAGCAACTCATCCTGCATGTTCATTCTGGTAAAGGCATCCAGTGCTCCCAAAGGTTCATCCAATAACAATGCATTGGGTTCTCCAATCAAAGCTCTTGCCAAAGCTGCTCTTTGGCACATTCCTCCAGACAACTGGTGGGGATAGGATTTTTCAAACCCGGACAATCCTACCAGTTCCATAAACTGTCCCACTTTGTCCTTGTCTTTCTTGTAGATATGTCTTGTCTTTAACCCATAGGCAATATTGTCATGTATATTCAGCCAGGGAAATAAATTTGGATCCTGAAACACCAGACCTCTGTCATAATTTGGCCTAGTAATCTTTTCTCCATTTATGTACACCGCTCCTTCTGTAGGCTTGTCAAGTCCTGCCAAAATTCTAAGCATGGTAGATTTTCCACAGCCGGAAGGACCAATCAAACATACAAAATCACCGTCTTCGATATCCAGATTCACACCATTTAATGCATGAACTTCTTCCCCATCCGGGTTGGTAAATATTTTTGTTACATTCTCAAATTTTATTTTACTTACCATTTGATTACTCCTTTCTGCCATACTAAAACTTTATCTCTTACCCTGAATAACACGGTAATCACCACAAAGAACAACAATGCAATCACAATCAACCCCGCATACAGGTTTGCGTAACACATCATTTCCTTCTGCCAGTTTACATACCAACCCATTCCATATTTTGCTCCAATCATTTCTGCGGTCATCAATGACACAAAAGAGGAACAAATTCCGTTAAATAAGCCTAGAAAAATACTGGGCATAGCTGCCGGTACTGCTACGGTAAACATTTTCTGGAAGGTATTTGAGCCTAAGGTAGATGCAACTTCAAGGTAAGAGTTCTTCACATTGGAAATACCACTTGAAGTAAGCACTACCGTTGGAAACCACACGGAAATTCCTATGATAAAGGCACTGGCTGACCGAGCTGTTGGAAATAGAATCAGCATAATAGGAATCCATGCCGTGGAAGGTATTGGTCCTAAAATTCGAATGAATGGATTCACCCAATAGCTGAAACGTTTACTAAATCCAATCCCAATTCCCATAAAAAACCCAATAACCAGGCCACCCAAAACCCCTGTGGATAAGATTCCCATGGAATATCCGATACATTTAAAAATCAGGCTTCTGTCCTCTACCAAGGTCCCAAAGACCTGGTCTAAGGTTGGAAAATAAAGGGTTGGTAACAGTGCAAACTTTGCGGTTACCACATTCAAAATATTAAGTAACAATACGACACCGGCAATAAATGGTGCCTGATAAAAAGTAATTTTCTTTTTCTGAAGTACCTGTACTAGCTGTATTCCAAAGTAAAGTACAAGAATCAGCCATAATAACCAGGAAAAATATGGACGGGCTGCCTGCTTTTGCAATGGAGAATCCGGCAAAGCAAATTCCAGTACTTGCGCTACGAAAACAGACAAGATTAAAATAATTGGTTTATAGATATTGCTTTTCATTGTTTCATCTCTTTTCTTTAAAATCTTACTTTATTTTTTCTTTATTTATTATTTACTGATGTTGCCCACAGATACCTTGGAATAATCAATCTCCTCTCCTACCGGAGCCAACAGTAACTTTTTGTAATAAGCTCTGGACTGATAGAGCGCAGCTACCGGATTATGTCCTAATACCCTGTCTTTTGTAATCAAGGTAGTGGTAAGTCCCTTGGCATATTTTATAAATAAACTGTCATGCCCCACACACAAACCTACAATCACGTTTAGATCCACTTTTTCTTTATTTAACTGTTTTGCCTGCAGAATCGGGTTACACATTACCGGTCCTGTGACACAGGTATATTTTTCATCTACCCCAATGTGAGTTTTATTCACAGAACCCGCTTTACAGCTGACCCCATAAACCTCAAACCCATTTAGTCTTAATATCTGTGCAAAAATTTTACTTTCCTCCAGAAGACCAATACAGGTTGCAATTCCAATTTTTTTTGCTCCTATTCTTTTGGCAAATTCTACGATTTCCTCAACTCTGGTATACTTTCCATAAAACTCACCTTCAATTTCCGCTGCCGCAACTGCCACCTTGTGATTTTGTCTGTTCTTTATGTATAACTGTGAAATCTCCTCAATTTCCTCCTGGGTTAATTCTGCCGTGGGACAAAACTTTGGATATACAGAATTTCTCTTGGTACAATTCATAACTGCACAATCCGCACAACTAAAGCATCTATTAACATTAACATTTTTATTCTCATTTTCTGTTTTGGCATTTGTTTCTTTTTTTTCCATTTTTTTCTTCCTCCTTGATTTATGTTTTACATCTTACTCCCTTATCCCTACTTTGTCAATAGGAAAAAGAGGATTTTATAAAAAAAAAGAAAAGTGCACACTTACATACACTTTTCTCTGCCTAAATTTCTTTTAATCTCTGCCATATTCCTCAATAATCTCATTGATTTTATCCAGATTAATTTTTAGTTTTCCCTCATAGATTGCCAAACCTACTTCTCCCTCTAAAGGGTACACACAAGGCAGCCCTTCCTCTGAAAAATCATAGATAATAAGAAGTCTTTTTTTCGGATCTATCACCCAGTATTCCCTCACGCCTGCTTCGATATATTTGCTCAGTTTCAAAGTTAAATCCTTTTTTCTGGTGGAAGGCGACAGTACCTCCAGCACAAAATCCGGAGCCCCATAGATTCCAAATCCACGTATTTTGTCCCGGTCACAGATAATAATTACATCCGGCTGTACCATGGTTTTATTATCACAGTCTAACTGTACATCCACCGGTGCGATAGCAGGAACACATTTGCCCTTATGTTTTCCTATGTATTCCCGTACTTGTCCATACACCTCCCCTGCAATGATTTGGTGAACGAACAGTGGAGAAGACATATCATAAATCACGCCGTCAATCAGTTCCACCCTCCGTTCATCTGGCAGAGCATAGTAATCTTCCAGTGTATATTCTCCCTGTTGCTTTTCCTCAGGCTGGGTATTATAAGCCGCTGCTTCCCGAATACAGTCCCCCTGGGTTTCACTGCTCTCTAACTGGTAGGCATAGGCTTTTCCCTGATATAAGGATTCTTCCCCTAAAAAAACTTTCTCAATGGCATCTAGCGTAGACTTCCTTGGATTTAGCGTCTCACCAGAGAAAATCTTCTGCAATGTTCCCAAGGGCACCCCACTGTATTTGGATAGCTGTGCCATACTGTAACCACGTTCCTCTTTCCTTTGCTTCATTTCTTCTATGGTCATAATTGTCAGCTCCTTTCCCATTATTGTAACTTTATAATATTCCCTTTTTTACCCTTTGTCAACCGTTTTTATTCCTTTTCATCCTTTTTAAAATTGATTTTACCCCAAAAAAGGTGCTGCATTTTGATATGCCCCCTGTCAAGTAGACAGGTTAAATATCTAAAACGAGTGTTTAGTGAATGACCATACTTCGTATGAGGTATGGTCAT
>CACXGE010000047.1 GCA_902767135.1 uncultured Lachnospiraceae bacterium
AAATCTCCGTCAGATATAAACTTTCCACCATTCTTATCATTCTCTTGTTCTCTACCTAATGCCCAATTATAAGCAAATCGAGCAGTACTAGCATATTGGAATAGTTTAGTCTTTTGTTTGTTATTTGGGATTAACATTACTCGAATTGTTTTTATCATTATTTTCACCTCCTACTCATATATTCTCTTTTTATATTAAGTAAGAGATTAAAAATACAGTTTAATCTCAAAAGGCATAATCGAAATACAGTCGAAATCCATATCAAAAAGTTATAAAGGTCAACAACTATTTATAACTCTTTATATGTTTATTTTATCTGTTAAATTCCTCCAACTTTCTTTATTAACGCTAATAGTATAACATACTTTTAAGAAAAAACAAAAAATCCCCCATAAATAATTATAAATTTTCTATAAATTGCCATTGTTTCAAGTATTTGAAAGAATCCCTTATAAAAAACTTAAGATTTTTCTACTATTTTATAGTAGATTAGTGATTTTTGCTGTGTTATACTTAGTTTTGTGTGTATTTACGTAACAATCTTACTTGTAAACAATTATAACTGTTCATAGGAGGTGGAGAAAATGAGTGATGCAACATCCAAACCTGTCATTCAGGTAAAGGATTTGTATAAATATTATTCCATTGGAGAAAACAGGGTAAAAGCCCTAAACGGAGTGGATTTTACCATTAACAAAGGGGAATTTTGTTCTATTGTAGGTACTTCGGGTTCTGGTAAATCTACCCTGTTGAATATGTTAGCCGGATTAGAAAAACCCACAAAAGGGCAAATTATTATTAGCGGTCATCACATAGAACGCATGTCCGAAAATAAATTAGTAAAATTTCGACGGGAACACGTAGGATTTATCTTTCAGTCCTTCAATCTGCTCCCAACCATGAATGCTGTAGAAAACGTAGCCTTGCCTTTAAGTTTTCGTGGCATTCCCAAAAAAGTTCGCCTGGCAAAAGCATCCAAGATGCTCTCAATGGTTGGGCTAAAAAAACAGCAGTTTCATAAACCTACCCAAATGTCCGGTGGGCAGCAACAGCGCGTAGGTGTTGCCCGTGCCCTTGTAGTACAACCGGATATCATCTTTGCCGATGAACCTACCGGTAATCTAGACTCCAACACTTCTGCGGAAGTAATGGAACTGATGAAAAAAATTGTAAGAGAACAAAATCTTACACTTGTTATGGTTACTCATGATAATCATCTGGCCAGCTTTGCTGACAGAATCTTTCACATAAAAGACGGAAAATTATTAAAAATTGAGGAGAATAACAGAGAGGAAACGAAAAATGAAAATGAAGAAATTTAAAATGTTATTGTTAGCCGCCGGACTCATGTGCACAACCTTTGGTCAGTGTATTCCAACCACTTTTGTATCTATAGCAGCAACCACTCAGAAAGATGAGGAGAAAGATAACGACAACGAGGACACTACTTCCACAGGAAATGTCAGTAACACTCCATCCAAGGTTACGGAATCCCCTTTAGATAATCCGGATAATCAGCCACAAAATGTAGCTACAAACGAAGTAAATATTGACTTGTTAGATACCTGGAAAACCCCTGTTGCTACCTATGGACAGACAGTAAACATTGTACTTCCTTTGGTCAATCTTGGAACAGACAATTTAAAAGATATCATTGTATCTCCGGAAATCAGCACAAGTACAGAAGAATTTCCTTTTGAAATCGAAAAGACAAGTTACAATGTTTATATCAATGACTTACCAGGTACTGACTGTGGACTGAGCCCTGTGGATCGTCGCCGTGAAGTTACCTATACCTTCAAGACCAGGGAAAATGTAAGTAGTGGATATCAGAGATTAAACTTTAAGATTACTTACACTACCTCTACTGGAGAAACAGAAACTACAAACTTGGAAACTTTCTTTCAGACCATTGGAAAAAACGGTGAGACGGAACCCACAGAAGGAAACGTATCCACACCTCGTTTGATTGTTTCCGGGTTTACCACCAATCCCGAAACTATAAAAGCAGGAACTGACTTTACTTTAACCTTACACATTACAAATACTTCAAAAAACACAACGGTAAAAAATATTGTTTTTGATTTACAGGCTCCAACCGAGGGAAAAGATGAAAGTTCAGAAGGAGCTGCCTTCCTTCCAAAATCAGGTTCCAGCGTAATCTTTGTTGACAGTATTGCTGCCGGGGCTACCAAAGATGTTTCTATTGATATGAATTCCAGAGCCGACTTATCTCAGAAACCTTATGTCATCTCTGTAAATATGAACTACGAAGACAGCAGTGCCAATGCATACACTTCAGATACCAGCGTCTCTATTCCGGTAAAGCAGGAAGCAAAATTTGACATTAGCGGATTGGAAGTTATGCCTTCAAGCATCAATGTGGGAAGTGAATCCAATGTTATGTTCAGCATCAACAACACCGGAAAAACCATGCTCTACAATGTAAATGTTACCTTTAAAGGCTCATCCATCTCCGGTGGGGATACTTTTATCGGAAATATTGAGATAGGTGGTACCGGAAACGTAGATGCTATGGTAAGCGGTGCTGCAGTCACAGAAGACGAAGGTAAGGTGAAAGCAATTATTACCTATGAAGATGAGTCAGGTAACGTAAGCACAAAAGAACAGGAATTTGAACTTTTCGTATCAGAGGCAACTGATATGGAAGGCATGGATGACTTTGGTGCCATGGAAGGTATGGATGATTTTGGAGAAGAGACACCGAAATCTCACTCAGTATCCTTTATCATCATCGTTATTGTTGTAATTATTGGCATTCTTGCAGGTGCAGTTGTTGCAATCCTTTTCTTAAAAAAGAAAAAGCAAAAAGAGTTAGAGCTTCTTGACTTTGACGATGAGGCAGGTGAACCATAATGAGTTTTCTTGATTTACTCTCCATGAGTGCAAGCAATCTATGGCGCCGAAAACTTAGAACCTGTCTTACCATTTTAGGTGTTATTATTGGTACCGCCTCAATTGTGGTTATGTTATCCCTGGGGTTTGGTCTGAAAAAAAGCTATATGTCTGAAATTGAAAACTCCGGTGAGCTTACCACCATTAACGTATATTCTGGCGGCAATAATTATTATTATGATGAAGATGGGCAGACCTCCAACACAGACAATGAGATTACAGATGAAGTTATTGAACAATTTTCCCAGTTAGAGCATGTGGACTTTGTTTCACCAATTTTATCCTGCAATATTATTTTCAGACAGGGCGTCTACCGAAATGATTCTTATGTGACCGCCATGACTACCGAAGCAATGGTGAAGAAAAAGCTTGAACTGGCTTCCGGCACCATTCCCACCTCAGATGAGGAGATTCGGTTTATTTTTGGGAACTCTTCGGTACAGGATTTTTATAATTATAAAACAAACTCCTATCCGTATTGGGACACTGGAGAACTACCAGAGATAGACTTTGAAGGAGATTTCTTTGTGATTTATGATACAGAAGCTTTTTATAACTCTGAATATGGTACAGATAGCGACACTCCTGTGAAGCCTCCCAAAAAATACATTACCGGAAACAACTGCCTTGTAGCAGGTGATGTGGAAGCTTACAACAGTTTTTCCTATGGTGTGTATACCAATATTGATGCCTTGAAAAAACAGTTGAAAAAAGTATTTAAGAACAAAGCAATTCCCGGCCAGCCAACTACAAAAAGTGGAAAGCCTTACTCCTACTGGGTATATGAGCAGGCTTATGTTCAGGTAGATGATTTTAATTATGTATCTGAAGTACAGAAACAGATTTCGGAAATGGGATTCCAGGCAAATTCAAATGCAGAATATGTGGAATCCACACAAAAGCAGTTCAATACCATTCAGATGGCTCTTGGCGGTATTGGTTCTGTAGCCCTTTTTGTTGCCGCTATCAGTATTGCCAACACTATGATGATGTCAATTTATGAACGTACGAAAGAAATTGGTATTATTAAGGTCTTAGGCTGCAGCTTGGGCAATATCCGTTCCCTTTTTCTTATAGAAGCGGCTTTTATCGGTTTTATTGGGGGATTCTTAGGTTTAATCCTAAGCTATGGTTTATCCTACATTTTAAATACTTTCTTAGGCGGAGCACTAGGTAACGCCATGGATATGGGTGGAGGAGGTTCCTCTGGAATTTCCTATATCCCCCTTTGGCTGTCCGCTCTTGCCTTGGTCTTTGCGGTTTTAGTGGGTATTATTGCTGGATTCCTACCAGCCATGAGAGCTATGAGACTCAGCCCTCTCTCTGCAATCAAAACAGAGTAACATTCAAAATAGTCTAAAAACGCCCATCTTTTGAGTGAAATCAAAAGACGGGCGTTTCCTATTTTTCCATGATAAAATACAAACAACTTTATAAATATTTTTTTAAATCTTCTACCTTATCTAATTTTTCCCAAGGCAAGTTCAAATCGTTACGTCCAAAATGTCCATAAGCTGCAGTCTGTTTATAGATTGGTCTGCGTAAGTCTAACATCTTAATAATTCCTGCCGGGCGCAAATCAAAGTTTTCACGGATAATCTCTACAATTCTTTCGTCAGAAAGTTTTCCGGTTCCGTTGGTATCCACCATAATCGACATAGGCTGGGCAACACCGATGGCATAGGAAAGCTGAATCTCACATCTATCTGCTAATCCTGCTGCAACGATATTCTTTGCCACATATCTTGCTGCATAGGCTGCAGAACGGTCCACCTTCGTACAGTCCTTACCCGAGAAAGCACCGCCACCGTGACGTGCAAATCCGCCATAGGTATCCACGATAATCTTTCTTCCAGTAAGACCAGAATCACCGTTTGGTCCTCCAATCACAAAACGTCCTGTTGGATTAATATAAAACTTTGTTTTTTCATCCACCAACTCTTTTGGTAATACCGGTTCAAAAACCTGTTTCTTAATATCTTCATGAATCTGTTCCTGAGTCACATTTTCATCATGCTGTGTGGATAATACCACCGCATTTAAATGAATCGGTTTTCCGCTTTCATCGTATTCTACCGTAACCTGAGTCTTTCCATCCGGTCTTAAATATGGTAATGTTCCATTTTTACGAACCTCTGTGAGCCTTCTGGATAATTTGTGGGCTAATGCGATGGGATAAGGCATATATTCTTCCGTTTCATTGGTTGCAAAACCAAACATCATTCCCTGGTCACCCGCTCCCGTGTCCAGATCGTCCTCCAGTTCACCTTCTCTTGCCTCTAGTGCTTTGTCCACTCCCATTGCAATATCTGGTGACTGCTTGTCCAAAGCTACCATAACAGCACAGGAATTCCCGTCAAATCCCATTTTGGAATCTGTATACCCAATTTCACAAATAGTGTCACGTACAATCTGTGTGATATCTACATTTGCCTTGGTTGTAATCTCACCCATAATCATGACAAATCCCGTGTTGGTAAGCGTTTCACAGGCCACACGGCTCATAGGATCCTGTGCAAGCATTGCATCAAGAATCGCATCAGATACCTGGTCACAAATTTTGTCTGGATGTCCTTCTGTGACGGACTCAGATGTAAATAACAATTTTTCCATTTTTTCCTCCTTGTGTTTTCATAACTGCTCAAAAAAGACGAATCCTCATAATAATTTGAGGATTCGTTTATCATTTACCAAATCCTCTTATTGTTCGATTACTCGCTCAGGTTGGCACCTTCCATATGGGGTTGCCGTGGCTTCACAGATCCTTTGTATCTCCACCACTCTGAATAAGAGAGAATTGTCGTATTCTGTTGTCTGCTCTCATAGACTACTACGTTTTTTAGCTTTCGTCAAGTCTTTCTATCATTTTTTTTACTCTTCCTCGCAACAGTTCAGCCATAAGCTGAACTGTTACGAAATCGGGCAATGCTTACGCATGCAAAATTGCCCGATTTTTGGTAAATGCACATTTTTGCACGGTCAGCGCAGTATATGCGCAGACCTGCCTGAACTATTACTCTTCCTCTAACTCCGCCTCTGCTTCTTTCTCTGTCACCTTTGCCTTTTCAATGACCTTATCCAATGCCTTTTCCCTATAATAATCATCCTCTAACTCCTGCTTCGTATAGTATTCATATAACTCATCCTCTGTGGTAACCTCTGCATACTCCATATAGCGATTCAGGAACTCCTGATAGTTTTCCTCATCCTTAACGATGTTTTCTGCTTTTACCAAAGCTTGAACTGCCAATTTTTCCTGAATATTTAAGACAGCATAAGAATTTAAATCATCCTCGCTTACCAAATCAGACAACTCCATTCCAAACATTGCCGCATATTCTTCATGAGATTTTTTCACCTCTTCATAGGAAACCTTCTCCATTTTCTTCGTAAAGTCCTTGTATTCAGAAACCTCCACCACTGCTGATAAAGCACTGTCTCTTAACTCTTCCACACTACTTTCATCATTTTCCTGTGCTACCTTATTTCTTAAATACTCTTCAAACTCTGCGGTTGAGGAATAGTCCGTGTTTTCCTTCACAAAGCTGTCATTATATTCTGGGTAGCTCACTTCATTGATTCCCGTAATCTCAAAAGTATAAGTCACCACACTACCTTCACTGTCATCTACCACTGACACAATATCGCCAATATTGTGTCCTGTCAGTTCTTCATCTACCTGAGCACTGATTTCTTCCTCCCCAATGGTAACATCAAATTCTCCATAATCTTCTGTATTGCCATCTTCCTCATAAGTCAGATTCGTGTTCACATAATCTCCCACCTGGATTGTTCTTCCTGTAACCTCTGTTTCCACACGATAGTCTTCCATAAATTCTTCTTTTGCAAGTTCCACATCTTCCTCTGATATGGGAGTAATATATTTTGTCAGTTCCAGTCCCTCATAATCTCCCAAAGTCATATACTGTTCTGCCAGTTTTTCAGTGGCAACAAACGCACTTTCTGTCTCCCCTTTTCCACATCCGCTCATCAACATTGTACCAATTAAAATTGCACTGGTTATTATTTTTTTCTTCTTCATGATTTTTCCTTTCGCTTCATTTTTGGCTAAGCCATTACTTTACATGATGGTATATTACCTAAACATTAACAGATTAACATATTTTCCCCACTTTGTCTTTTATTTTTTTGTGAACAATTCTAGAAATTTCCTTGACTTTTTGACCATAAAATCCTAAAATTAAAGTAGTTGTTTGTACAATTTTAAGTAAATTAATATAATTTTAAAAAACACGAAACAGGTATAGAAATAATATGGAGGTAGTTTTATGGCAATAATATCATTAGATCAAGTAAAAGCTGGTATGATATTGGTTGATGATGTATATATCTTTAACAATAAATTATTATTACCAAAGGGTACAGAACTTACTGATTATATGATTAATAAACTGGGGTTCTATGCTATTAAATCCGTAAAAGTAAGTGATGAGGCATTATCTGCGGATGATACCTCTGTAACAGAACCAACAGAACAGTCTTACACCCAACGTTTAAGGCAATCTACAGAATTCAAGGCATTTAAAGAAGAGTATTTTAAAAATGTGTATCAATTCAAGACAGACTTTCTGGAAATTGCAAACAATAACGAAAAAATTGATACCGACGCTTTTGTCACTAAAATATCGTCTATACTGGATAGCTGTGGGGGCATCAGTGTCTTTGATATGTTGCATTGTATGCGGGATTACGATGATGCAACCTTCGTTCACTCCTTAAATACAGCCTTAATATGTAATGTTTTTGGTAGCTGGCTGTCTATGAGTAAAGAAGATAACGATGTTTTAACACTTGCCGCCTTACTCCACGACATCGGAAAAATCCGTGTGCCTGACAGCATTGTGAAGAAAACCGGAGTTTTAACCGAAACAGAACGTACACTAATGCAGGCACATACTGTTTATGGTTTTGAAATTCTAAAAAATCAGGATATCGATGAGAGAATTCGTCTCACTGCATTAATGCATCATGAAAAATATGACGGAACCGGGTATCCAAAGAGATTAAAGGGCGAGCAAATTGAGGACTTTGCCAAGATTGTAGGAATTGCTTCTGAATACGACTCGTTGACCGCATCTCGCTCTTACCGTCAGGCAAAATGTCCTTTTGATGTAATCAGACAATTTGAATTGGAAGGTTTACAACGCTATGACACCAAGTTTATCCTTACTTTCCTTGAACACATTTCCAATTCCTTTATCAACAATACCGTCCAGCTCAGCGACGGAAGACAGGGAGAAATTGTAATGATTAATCGACAATTCTTATCCCGTCCTATTGTAAAATGCGGAACAGAGTTTGTAGATTTATCGAAAAAGACCAATATTTCTATAGAGTCTATCGTTTAAATTGATTTTAATGGATAAGAAAAGGTTATCACTTGCGTGATAACCTTTTTTTTAACTTACCTTTAAAGTAAACTTTGTAATTTCTTCTTCGCTGTTGACTCGTTCTATCTTTGCACCAAGCCCTCTCAGCTTCTCTTCAAAAGCCTCATAACCTCTCTGAATATATACAATATCATCAACCACCGTAATGCCCTCTGCCGCCAACCCAGCAATCACCAGTGCGGCTCCGGCTCTAAGATCCGGTGCGCTGACCCTAGCCCCGGTATATTTTTCCACCCCGCTTATAATAGCGGTGTTTCCTTCCACTTTGATATTTCCTCCCATACGGGCTAACTCATCCACATATTTAAAACGATTTTCAAAGATACTTTCCGTTACAATACTTGTTCCCTCTGACAATCCTAAAGTTACTGCAATCTGTGGTTGCATATCCGTTGGATATCCTGGATACGGAAGTGTCTTCACATGGGTGTGCTGTAATGGTCCTGAGGCAACCACACGTACTGCATCATCATATTCCTCTATTTCACAACCAATTTCCAATAGTTTAGCAGTAGTAGCCTCTAAATGCTTTGGAATTACATTCTTAACTGTCACATCACCCTTGGTTGCCGCTGCCGCAAACATAAAAGTTCCTGCTTCTATCTGATCCGGAATAATAGAGTATTCCGTCTTATGTAGTCGCTCCACTCCCTTAATACGGATGACATCTGTACCTGCACCTTTGATATTCGCTCCCATACTATTTAAGAAATTGGCGATATCTACCACATGAGGCTCTTTTGCCGCATTTTCAATAATCGTATTTCCTTTTGCCAAGGCAGCTACCATAATAATATTGATGGTTGCCCCCACAGAAACCACATCAAGGTAAATATGATTTCCTACCAACTCCTCTGCTTCTGTTGCAATCTGACCATGTTCAATGGACACCTCTGCCCCCAACGCCTTAAATCCTTTAATATGCTGGTCTATTGGACGGCTGCCAATATTACACCCACCAGGCAAAGCTACACAAGCTTTTTTGTATTTTCCAAGCAATGCACCTAACAAATAGTAAGACGCTCTAATCTTCTTGATATAATCATACTCTATGTTCACATCTTTGATATGGGATCCATTAATTTTTACAGTATGTCGGTCAACTCTTTCTACCATCGCTCCAATTCCCTGGATGGCTTGAAGCATCACATTGATATCTCTAACATCAGGAAGATTATCAATCACTACAGTCTCATCTGTCATAATTGCCGCAGCAAGTATAGCCAACGCCGCATTCTTTGCACCACCGATTACTACTTCTCCAACTAATGGATTACCGCCTTTGATAACGTACTGTTCCATTACACACCTCTTAGCTTATCTATTCATTATATAAATTTATCATATCTATTCCAAACCACTGAACAGATATGTAAATCGGCCAACGCCTACCCATGCAAAATCACTGAATTTTGCAAATGTATTTTTTCTACATTGTAAATTACGATTCTTTCCTGTCATTTATGTCACAAATTTCATATTTGCGCTATCTTTCATTATATCATAAGTACTTTTTTTGTAAACATAAAATAAGCACAAATTTTTTTTCAAAAGTATAGCTTTAAAAGTAGAATTCACCGTATCTATTCAGTACAGGTCCCAGCATCTACTGCTGAGACCTTGAAAATACGTAACTTTTACTCCAGATATTTAAATGGATCCACCTGACTTCCATTAATAATAATCTCAAAATGAATATGAGGCCCTGTACTTCTACCTGTGTTACCACTAAGGGCAATCTTTTCTCCCTGAGCCACATGTTGTCCTGAAGATACAAGAATCTTACTCAAATGTCCATAACGTGTCTGACGTCCATCCGAATGACTTATTGTGATACAATACCCATATCCATTTACCCATCCTGCACCTACTACAGTTCCGGCGCAGGATGCTTTTACTGCGGTTCCTATAGGACATGCCCAGTCAATTCCTTTATGCATTCTACCCCAGCGCATCTTGAAGCCGGAAGTGAATCTTCCCCCCGAAATTGGTTTTACATAGGTAGGAGGGGTTATCGTACCTCTCTCAATAATTGCCGGCTGGGATTCTTTTATAATTTCCTGCTCCAGAATTTCCCTATCCGTTTCCTTTCCATTTCGGCTATTTACCAACGCCACAACTTTTCGTTCACCCAAAGAAGCTTCCTGCTTTACTACTGTTTCTGTGGTATACCAGGAATCATTGTCCACGTATATGGTTTCGGCCTGATATTCCTCCGTATAGGTTTTTTCTTCCTGAGTAATTACAGAAAGTTCTGGTTCTGGAACTGTTACAGTAAGCTCATCACCTACACGAATGACAGAGTCTGCATTTTCCAGACCTTCATTGATTGCCACCAGATTTTCCACCGTAGTGTTGTAATTTTCTGCAATTACAGATAAACTATCACCTGTTTGTACTTCGTAAATCTTATTTTTCTCCTTGTCCTTAGTTACCATATCAATAGCATCATTTAACGGAGTAATTTCATCATCTTTTACGTAAGATTCTACTACCTCTACGGCATCTGCAAACAGAATATTAACTAAACCATCTGGTCTGTCTTCAATTTTATTCTCCTGTTCTTCCTCTGTTTTCTCTTCATAACCCAAGCCATCCGTCACGCATCCAATACCAGCCCTGATAGCTGTAGAAGAAACCTTAGCCTGATTCGAAGCTACCTTTTTGGCTTTTATAATTTGAGCTGTCATCACATTTAATTCCCTGTCTGTATCTGATACCAAATCCACCTGATACTCTCCCTCCGGGTCGTATTTATCCTTTGCTGCTTCCAGTAAGGCAACTACATCTTTTCTACTTCCCAAAGTCACTGTGAATTGATTTATCTTAACAGTATATGCTTTCTGATTAAACGTAATGGTACTTTTTCTCAGCACCTGGTTCATTTTTTTGCGCAATTCTTTTTTGGATGTACAGACTCCAAATACTCTATGCTCTGGTTTTGTCACCAACTCTGCTTTGACAATAGTGAGACCTTTCTGCATGGCAGCTACCTTGGATTTCTCTTCCAAAAGAATATCCTGCACTCCGTCCATCGAAGACACACTACCGATTTCTGTTCCATTTAGAGTTAATTTATAATAATTACTTTCTAACGTTTCAAAACTTCCAAATAAGGGATGGATGATAAAAATCCCAAGAACTGTTACTAATGCACCCACCAAAAAAAACAAATGGGACTGCTTTCTATGCTTTGTCCATTTCTTCATGTTCTATCTCCATAAATATACATTTTCCATCAAAATTTAATTGTAACTTGTTTTCCCCAGATTGTAAAGAACTTTATTTAACGTCTCATCCAAACCTGACTTTTCTTCATCCACAATAATATCTGCATACTTTTCATATAATGGACATCTTTCCTCATACAAATCCCTTAAGGTCTGTCCTTCTTTTAATGCCACCCCACGTTCCTTTAAATTTCCAAGTCGTGCCTCCAACTGCTCATATCCAACCTTCAAATATACCACAGTACCAATCTCTTTTAGATGTTCCATGGCATAGTCTCTATAGATTACACTTCCACCTGTTGCAAGTACCACATTTTTAATATCTACCGTAGCATTGACCTGCCCCTCAATATCCAAAAATCCTTCCAGACCCTCTTGCGCAATAATATCCTTCAACATTCTTTTGGTCTTTGCCTGAATCAATATATCTGAATCCACAAACTCGAATCCCAGTTTTTTTGCAAGAATAACTCCCACAGTGCTTTTACCTACTCCCGGCATACCAATTAAAATCACATTTTTTATGAGAATATCCCTGTTCACCACATTTACCGGACAATTATTTTGATATGCTCGTATGTTTTCTACTACCTGGTCCACTAACCGCTGTCTTGTCTCTCTCGCTCCCCATGCCATATGCGGAGTAATGATAAGACGCTGGCTGTTTCGAATCTGTCTTAGTGGATTCGTTTCCTCCATAGGTTCCTTGGACAATACGTCCAGACCTGCCGCTGCAATCTCCTTTTTCTTTAGCGCATCAGCCAGGTCCTTATCGTTCACAATAGGCCCTCTGGCTACATTAATCAAAATTGCAGTTCTCTTCATCCTGCGGAAAGCTGAATATTCAAACAAATTTTTGGTCTGTTGAGTTAAAGGTGCATGAATACTGATAATATCTGATGACCTTAGTAATGTGTCAAAATCTACCCTTTGATAGGTTGGATTGTTATTTTTCCCAGAAGCCGAATAATAAATTACCTTGCACCCAAAGGCTCTGGCAATATCTGCCACTCTGCTGCCAATAGCACCTAGTCCTACAATTCCCCAGGTCTTCCCGTAGAGTTCACTGAACCGATTTCCAAAAAAAGAGAACATCTTGCTTTTACAATACCGACCTGACTTTACATAATTGTCATAATAGCGAAGCTTTTCTAACAGATAAAATAACAGTGCAAATGTATGCTGAGCCACTGCCTCGGTAGAATATCCACTTACATTTGTTACCATAATACCTCTTTTGGTTGCATATTCTTTATCTACGTTATCCGTTCCTGTGGCCGTCAGGCAAATCAACTTTAAATTCTTTGCATCCTTTAATGTACATTCATTTAATTTTACCTTGTTTACCAGTACAATATCTGCATCCTTAATTCGTTCGGGAGTATTTTTCTCATCCGAATCAGGATATACAATAAATTCTCCTAATTCTTCAAAGGCACTTAGATTTACATCTCTTCCTAAAGTATTTCTTTCTAGCATAACTATCTTCATAGCTGTATTCCTCTCGCTTTCCTCTATCGAAAAATAAGGCGACGATAAAACCGCCGCCCCTATTTATATCATTTATCTCAATTTACTCACTTTTTACCCATTCGCTGGTGCAGACACCAAATTCTTCTATGTACTCACCATATTTCTTCAGAACCTTATCTGTGTTGCAAAAATCCCAAGAAATCATCTAGCAAGTCACCCTGATTCTGGACAGTTACATTTTATCAAATCAGCTATATATAATCAAGACAATTTTTTTACAAAATCCCTTACAAAAACTCTTTTATCACATCTTGAATAATTCTTTGTTCTGCCGGCGACAATGAGTTCACATCTTCCTTTTTTTTCTCTTTTATATCTCCAAAAGAATCCTGAGTTTCTTTCTTGCGCAGCTCTTCTTTCGCCTCCTTCTGTGACTTTAAATGATTTATATACTCATTCTCCACAAAATTTTGCATATTTATTTTTACCCATTTATATTTATAAGAGTAATCTACAATAAGACAGGTAATAATATACAATAACAGACCAAACACCGGAACCACACTGCTCCATAAAATAAAATTTTCCGACATGTCCATGATTGCAGCATACGCAGCCGCAAAAATATGTACTCCTAGCGATAAAACCATAAGTTCTAAGGAAAATTGACGCATTTTTCTTAGATTTATCCACAAAAAGCGCTTTCTTCTTAAGTACTTTTCCACAAAGATACCTGTGTCGTTCACCTGTCTGTCCACAGCTATGATTTGTTCTACCCTGTTTTTGAAATTTTGAATATACTTGCCTTTGGTTAGTGTGATGTTTTCTGTATCTTTCAATAAATGGTCTATGACAATTCCTGGTATTACCCTGCATATCATTGCTACTAATGTAAGCACCAAACCGATGTTCAAAAGATATCCTCTTTCCACCAACCACTCCATTTGAATTTGTAATGCAAGCATTTTTTCATCTCCTTTCTATACCCTGGTGTACATAAGTTGATTATATCTTTCCCATATACAAATCTCAACAAGATTTCATCGTAAAATTTCTACTATTTTCGACGTAACAGTTCAGCCATAGCTAACTGTTAGTTACTGTACAGACGCAAGCTTAACACTTGCTGTTAAGCTATGCGCCAATAATGATATTGCACGAAATTTCAGCCCCCTGCATCGTAGATGCATTTTAAATGGGCTGAAATCGTTACTGTGCACACAGGGTGTGTACAGTAACAACTGTTACTCTTCAACTTCAAATATCTTTATGCAGTAGTAGAAAATACTTATATCTTCTGCTATAATACTAACTGAATATACTCAAAATTTTAAGTAATATGATAGTTACAACAATATCAAACTAGGAGGTTTATTATGACTTATAAAACAAAGGGTACCTGTTCCCAGGCAATTGATGTAGAAGTAGAAAATGGCATTATAACACACGTTAAGTTTATTGGTGGCTGCAATGGTAACACCCAGGGAGTTGCTGCCTTAGTTACCGGCATGAAAGCAACTGATGCCATAGAAAAATTAGAGGGAATTCAATGTGGAATGCGTCCCACTTCCTGCCCTGACCAGCTTGCAAAAGCATTAAAAGAATTAATCTAGGATACATAACACAGTGGAGGTAACATCATGAGCAAAAAAATTGTATTGACAGGTGGTGGAACTGCTGGCCATGTTACACCAAATATGGCACTGATTCCTACACTGAGAGAAAAAGGATTTGAAATTTCTTACATCGGCTCTTATGAGGGTATTGAAAAAAAATTAATTGAAGAGATAAATATTCCATACTACGGAATATCCTCCGGCAAATTAAGACGATATTTTGATTTAAAGAACTTTTCCGATCCTTTTAAGGTACTAAAGGGATATTCGGAAGCCAAAAAGAGTTTAAGACAGATTCAGCCGGACATTGTGTTTTCCAAAGGGGGATTTGTCACTGTTCCTGTCGTCATTGCAGCGAAGCATTTACACATTCCCGTTATCATTCACGAATCCGATATGACCCCCGGTCTGGCAAATAAACTGGCAATTCCTGCTGCCACAAAAGTTTGCTGTAACTTTCCGGAAACCTTAAAACATCTTCCTAACGATAAAGCCGTACTCACAGGCTCTCCAATTCGCCAGGAACTGATGACCGGTTCCAAAGCAAAGGCTCTACAGTTTTTGGGCTTTAGCCCAATAAAACCGGTTGTCCTGGTCATGGGTGGAAGTTTGGGTTCTGTGGCAATCAACAATGCCCTTCGAGAAGACTTAGATCGCATATTGGAACGATTTCAAATTATACATTTGTGTGGCGAGGGAAAAACTGATAAAAATTTAGAAAATAAAACAGGCTATCGTCAGTTTGAATATATCAAGAAAGAATTGGCTGATTTACTGGCATTGTCCGATGTAGTTATTTCCCGGGCGGGAGCCAATGCCATATGCGAATTACTGGCACTTAGAAAACCTGCCGTATTGATACCACTGTCTGCTGCTGCCAGCCGTGGCGACCAGATTTTAAATGCCAAATCCTTTGCGTCGCAAGGATTTTCGGAACTGTTAGAAGAAGAACGGTTGACAAAAGACAGCTTATACAACACACTGACCAAAGTATATCAGAATAAAGACACTTACATTAATCACATGAAAAATAGCGCACAGACAGATGCAGTTTCCACCATTACATCCTTAATTGTGGAACACAGCAGGTAAAGCAGCTATTTGGAACAGTCGAAAAGCTTACAGGCATTTCTCTTATGCTTGTAAGCTTTTCTCATTTACAGGGACAGTTTCTTAATTAATTCTGCTTTCTTCTCTTCTGAAAGTTCTCCCGGCTCCCACTTGATATTTACATTATCATCCTTATATCTTGGAACAATATGCATATGATAGTGGAAGACTGTCTGACCTGCAATTTCTCCATTGTTCTGAACAATGTTGATACCTTCCACGCCAAGGGCATCCCTCATCTTTGTTGCCTGTCTCTTCGCTGTAATAATAACATGTTTTGCCGTTTCGTCATCAATCTCGTACAGATTTGCATAATGCTCTTTCGGCAAAATCAGAGCGTGTCCTTTACTTGCCGGAGAGATATCCAGAATGACTCTCACCTTTTCATCTTCAAACAATGTAGCAGATGGAATTTCTCCATTTGCAATCTTACAAAAAATACAGTTACTATCCTTCATTTTCTTTCCTACCTTTCACCAAACGGGAAAATCACATCTAACATACGAAGCATCTTAAAATCTCCTTTTGTTGTCATCTCACCTGACATAAATGCCCGTTGAAAAGTGATTCTTCCGTTAATAATATTATCCATAATATGGTTTTCCAATCGAATTACCACATCTGCATTCTCTAAGTTTCCATAATAGCATTCCAGCCCCCCTGGTCCTATATCTACAATCAGTGGTTTCTTCTTATCCTGTATTATAAATTTATATATCGCATAAAAGTTAGTCTCCGGCGTGTATACCTGTTGGAAATCTTCCACATACTCTACCGGTTCTGAATACTCCTTCTTATTCATCATCCCCTTAAACAAGCTGGTCAATTCCAAAATATCTTCTTTTTGTTTTTTCACATAGGTGTCATCTGCGGCATACTTTGAAAGTTGCTCACTTTCCTGAGGTGTCAGCTCAATTCCTTTTGTCTGTAATACAGTCTTTTTCACCGCCTGATTACTGGTTGGCAGCCCTACCTGATGTTGGGAAATGGCACGGTAGGTATTTTCTGCTTTTTTTTCTATTAACCTGGCAAAATCCTCATTCATCTCAAAGTTCAAAAGATCTTCCACATAACCATATAATCCACTTAAAGGGGTTCCTCCCAAAATTTCCCATGCGTTGGACAAAGTGAGAATTGCCTCTTTTTCTCCATAGGTAGTTGACATTGCAATTGGTCTCATATACAATCCGCTAATCTTTGTCTTATCTCCGTATAGCCAGCATGCATCCAAAAACTGTTGCATATATCCGCCAATCCCATACCATTCCACTGTTGTTGCCAAAATAATCCCATCTGCATCCTTAAAAGTCTGGGGCAGAGTTGCAATATTATTTTTCTGCTCAAATAAATTATATCTTTCGGTCTTTACATTTAATTCATCAAACACTTCCTGCATCTTTGAGATTACATACAATGTTGGATCATCTATCAGACCTCTTCCGCCATAATAAATGTTTATCTTCATTATTTATCTACCTCTTTCTTCCTTAAAACATTATCATGACTTTTTTTAAGTGTCAAGTAAAGGCGGTAACTGTAATTTCTCTCAATATCAGTAACAGTTCAGCCATAGGCTAAACTGTTACCAAATCGGGCAATGCCGACAAATGCAAAATTGCCCGATTTTTATTAAATGCACATTTTTTCACGTTCAGCGCAGTCAATGCGCAGACCTGCCTGAACTATTACCAATATCATTCTTGACTCATAGCTTGACAGCAAGTGTCATGCTTGGATCTGTACAGTCACCCGCTATACAAATCGATAATATACCTGGGCAAAATTTATTATATCTCCGGTTTTTAACTGAACCGTCTGATTTGCCTCCAAAGGTTCTTCGTTGATTCCTGTTCCATTGGTTGAATTTAAATCTGTAAGAAAAATTTCCCCATCCAACTCCTCTAATTGGGCGTGTATTCTGCTGATTAAACTATGTGGCACTACTCCGTCTGCCCAGTCCTTTCCCTTCCCAATCACAAAAGGAAACTTAGTAATAGAAAAATCTTCATATCCCCCATCGCTTAGCGCCACCAGATAATGTAGGGACTTTTCTTTATTTTCTTTTAGCAGAACAGTATGTCCATAATATTCATCCTCTGTTTCGTCTTCCTCCACTTCCGTTACACTAGCAACATCTCCCTCATATCCGTGGAATTCTTCTTCCTCATTAAGATTATCCTCCCGCTTTATTTTGCGCAGGAAACTAGACAAAAATCTGCCCTCAGCAACTCTTGGCTCTGGCATTTGCCTATTGGCATCCTTGAGTTCTTTCTCTGGGAAATCATCACACTCATTATACTCTTTTGCCTGATGTTTTATACTTTTGAACTGGAGAGTCTGCCGTATACAGTTTAGCATATCATAATTTTCCTGCTGTGTATAACGATACATACCATAACCTTGTTCTATTAATTCTTTGTCGTTATAATCCAAGTGATTAATCAAATATTCTGCCAGTTCATGAAAACTCTGTTCTATGGATTTGCTTTTCCTCTCCGGGTAATAACAAAACTTTACCTGTAAATTTTCCATATCAGCGTAAATATATTCTGGTAAAAGACACAATTCATCCGGGTTTAGAAAATATCTTTCTAACTCACAATACGTTTTCTGAATCTGCGAGACTAATCCTTGAAAGCTTTGGGCATCTATTTGTCTCTTTTCACAGATTCGCGTCAATGACTGCTTTGAACTAATGTCATACTGTACCTTCATTTTATTGTCTATGTGTAAAATAAAACAGGGCAGTAAGCCTGAAATTTCATATTGCTCCAACATTTTATATTTATAGTTATACTTACTGGGTTCTGTTTCAAATACCAGACAGTTTCTGTTCTGTTCTCTTTTATAATATTCCTGCACGGATTCACCTTCTTTCTTCTTCCTTCTTTTTTATCCCTTCTTTTTGCTGTTCTTTCGTACCATTTATTTTTGCATCCTCCCATTGAAGATATCGGGCTACCAGCTTTTGGTTATTTTTTCTAATTGCATACTCTGTTTCCTTAATTGTCACCTTCCCCATAAAAGGAAGATAGAATTTTATTTGGCCCGTGACAGACATACTTGTAATTCCTTTTTTATTGGTCAATACAATAGCCTTGGGCAAAGCTAAATTACCTTTTAATATTTTTTCACCCTCCTCCTGAAATTCATACTTTTCCTTTTCCATTTCCACATTTGCCAATTTTCTTGCCATATAATAACAGTCCGCAGACAAAGCTACCTGATTATATACATAAATCATGAGAAAACACATTACTATAATGCATACCACTGTCATCGGAACAATATAGCTTGCCTCCACTGTCATACTGGCTTTTTCCTTTCTTACAATGCTTTTTTTAATTCTCCTTAAATATCTTCTATTCAACTATACCCATCTCCAATCCAACTGCCACCATAGTTCCTATACACAAAAAGGGGGCAAATGGGAAACTGATGTTTTTCTTTCTTCTCTTTGAAAACACAAAATACCCTATGGCAAATAATGCTGCAAGAAAAAAAGAAACCAACACACAAAAGAATGCCTGCTCCCATTGCATAGATACTATCACCATCTCAATCAGCCACACATCACCTTTCCCAATAGCCTCCCTTGTCATTACACTTGTCCCATACAGCAATATCCCCACAACCAAAAGAATCATTATCTCCTCCCATTGCATTCCTTTACACCACAACTGAAATGAAACCATTGCCAGAATATATATACCAGGAAGAATTACCAATATTTTTCTCTCCCTTATATCCACAATACTTTCGATTCCCAACAATAAGATTAATATTAACTTTTCCAAACTTATCCTCCTGTTTTTTCACACCTGCTACACAACCGTCGATTGGCAACCTCTTTTTTTTTAACCCTTTCTATGGTTCTCTTTAGTCCGCTGCACAATAAGGAATTGTGGTATCTCTCCCCTTGATTCGTCACATAGTACCAGCCTGGATTTTTCATATTTTTACACCTTATACAGGGCTTGTACTTTGTCTGTTTTTTTATGTTCCCTATGGAAATCTGTGTGATAGATAATGCCAAATGGGTACAATACCGATTAGTATGATACACGCTGTCTCCTGTGGTTATATATACATATTCACTATCCTCTGCGTCCTTTACCGATTTACCTGTGAAACATTTCCGATATACCTTCTGTCTGCAGGGAATGCTAATTTTCTTTCCTGATATATTTGTAAATATAATTTTGTATGTTACCTGCAAGTCTAAGCAGTCATTCTTGTTTACTTTACTGTTTGCCAAGGAAAAACCTAATACTTTATGATCTATATACTTTATGTTCACATTACTTTTACTAATATTGCTTAAAAATATTGCATACCCTTCCTCCACCGTTGGAGCAATACCCAGACCCGCCATGGTATCTGCTGTCATCTCCAGGGTCCACTGTACCTGTTCTTCTACTCTGGTAACAGTGATCACCTGTATCATCAGATAGCTGAAAAACAAAAATATAGGTACTACCATTGCAGCTTCCACCGTTAGAGAGCCTTTTTTACGACAAAAAGGGAGAATAGCATATGATTTCTTTTGTGGTCTGTGTTTTTTTGACATGACAAAATACTGACTTAAAATTTTTTCTTTATCGTGTTTCTGCGTTTTTGTGTTTTTTCTTTTTTGATTTTTAGATTTCAATATAGACTTTTTACCTGTATTTAGATATGAAAGCGAATTACATAATTGAAAATTTATGTAATTGAAAGACATCGCCACCTGTTTTAACATATCCACAAAAGAAACCATAGGATATCCCCCCTTTCTATGTCTTAATAACCTACTTCTTTTGTTGCCTGTATGAGAGTGCCCTTTCTGGACCTTACCGCTACCTTTGTGGTAAATTTCCAAACACAGTGGTCTAACCGAAATCCATTCATCTGGGTTTTATTTCTGATATTTTGCTCCACCATATCCATCATCCTATAACAGGCATCCTTTTTTTTCGTGCTGCACAGTAACATAAATGTATAATCGTTGTAGGTGAGTCCCTGAGAATCTTCTGTCACGTTTCCCTTTGATACTTGCACTATGGAACAGAGATTGTTTAGGGACAGTCTCCAGTTTGCTGCTGTTTTTTCAAAGGCAATTTTTCCGCCACTCAGCAAACACTTTACTTCTAATATACTCTCACCGTATGCCCATACTCCCAAAATAGCAAACATCATAGCTGTGATTAGCGGTTGTAGTCCTGTATATCCTACCAGTGCTATGGCCAGAGTATTTGCTTCCGCCATTTTTTCGCTGTCAGTCAAAAGATATACAAAATTTATTCCCTCCCTGATTAACAGTATTTTATTTACCACCTCTGTTAAATTTTCTTTATCTGTTTTCTTTCCTGCAATAATATATTCTTGCTGATATTGCAAGCCTGCTCCATTTTCTTTGTTATGATTTGTGTAATTGCAGCACTTATCCCTTATGTATAAGTTATATATCAACCTATCCGCTGGATTATCATCTGTTGTAATTTTTCCGGCTCCCTTCACTAACTTTCGATGTGATATACTATTATTTATATCTATTTCCTGATGAGACAAAGAGGTGGAATCACACACCAATCCCAAAATTCCATTCTCTTTTACAGCATTTATAATCTCTACCGGATTTGGAATCTCTTCCGCTTTTTCCTTTGCCTCTTTGTCTACTTTCAAGTCACTTGGAACCTCTAACTCTTCCTTTGTAACTTTATTTTCTTCCTTTTCTCTCTCCTTTTCATCTGCCTGGCCCTTTTTTTCTTGTAAGTTTTTTGCCTCATCCAACACTTTTTGAGGAAGCACTGATTTGTATGCCTCCACAACTTCTTGATAAAAAGGCTCTCCGTTTCTGTCTGTTGCCATAACTTCATTTTCTATTTGTACATTTTGAGTCTGCATTTGCAACATTCCACAAGTATGTTCCAAGTTTTCATACAGGTACTCATCCATGCGGTTAGCAATTCTTTCTTTTTGAAAATTGCCATCACTGCCCCCGCTAAAATAAAAGAAAATTCCATACTCATTTACCAGTTCCCTGGCATACTCCCCTAACACCGACTCTGTGGCAATATCCATGGTTGAATATACCCTGACCCTGTCCTGTTGCTCCATAGCTTCTGTCAATATCTGCGCCATCAAGGCTATAATAATGACCGCTACCAAGGACAGATACACTGTAATACTTCCCCTTCTCATAATTACTTAATAATTTTATTGCTATCACTGGTAATCTTACTAAAAATATTGGTTACCAAACTGGTTAACTGGCTCTTAAATACAATAACCAAGCCGATTAACACCACTAATATCAAAATAATTTCCACTACACCTACACCGTCTTCTTCCACCAAAAAATTTTTTACTTCCTTCATATTTCTCTCTCCTTTTTCTCTCTATTTGCTTATAATACGTATCTGTTCAGAGCTACTGAAAAGATACGTAAATGGTGCAATGCCGACAAATGCATAATTGCCCCATTTTTGTGAAATTTACATTTTTCCACGGTCTCAGCAGTAAATGCTGAGACCTGTACTGAATAGTTACTATAATACAAATGAAAATATTGCCGGTACCATGATAATTACAAGAGTGAGAAACAACATTAACCCCATAGGGAGCAAAAGTTTTGTCCCTGCCTTTTCTCCTGCTTCTTTAGCAATTCTTTTCTTCTTTTCAAATGCTTCTACTGTTTCTTGTTGCAATGACTGCAAAAATGTTTTAGAACCCTTCTCCAACTGTTGAATCAAAAGCGTTGTAAGCCTTCGATACTCCACCAGACCGATTCGTTCCCCCATTGCACTATAAGCTGCATGTTCACTGCTTCCACTTTTCATTTCATAATAGGTTTTACTAAGTTCCTCATAGCCAAATTTCTCTCTTTTTTGTTTTCCCTTTCTTGCTTTCTTTTGAATTTCATAATCCTCTACTATTTTCTTTATGGCACTTTTACAGTTCATCCCCGCCTGGATATAAAGACACATTCTGCTCACTAACTCTGGATAATCCTTTAATAATATCTCTTCTTTTTTTCTTCTTCCCTTTTTCTCATCTTCATAGACACCATAGCATAGTATTACTGTAACCACAGGTACACTTAGCAAAAGCCACCAAGGTCTTTTTTCTTCCTCTTTAAAAAAAGTTACTTTCTCTCCACCAATTTCTTTTGGCAGCTTAATCTCATTGCTTTTTTCCCCGTGTATCAGATTTTTTCCGATGATCCAACTCACAGCCTTATTCCACCAGGTATCACTCTTGTCCTCTGGAACTATTACATTGACATGAAATTCATATTCCTCTGTAAAATCGCCTAATTCTAATAACGCACAAATACTTACTATGGTATTATCCACCTCCTGGGTATAATTGTTTACCTGTCCCTCTGATGTAACTACATCTTCTTTACTGCTTTGATAACTTATTGTTACAGGATATCCCTCTATCTCTTCTACAAAGTTTAAATCCTCACTGACTTTATCTAAAGATGTGTTGTCTCCTAATATTTTTACAATTAACTGTTCTTTTACTTTTTGGAATATATCCTGTGCCTCTTTTTTGCTATACACTTTTTCAGGTACGATAATATGAGTTTTGCCCTTTATTTTACTATCCCCTATACGATAATCTATGCTATAGTTTTCCTCCTCTATCTGCTTTTCTATGGTTTCATATGTTTGTAACCCATGGGGTTTATAAGTTACCACGTAGAGCAGAACAATAAAAAATAATGCCAAAATACATATAACTATTTTTTTAACTTCTTCTAACACTTGTTTTTTTAAAAGTTCTTCCTCCTGCCATACCACCGATGCCCGCTTTTCCTCTATCAACCCCTTTACAAATCTTGTTTTATATATCCATTCCTTCACTTTTATACCTCTATCTCCATCAAATAATCCGCCAACATAATCGTTGCCACATAGACAATCAGGCAAAAACTCATCACCAGAATTCCCAATGCATTTCCATACATTACATCAAAAAACCCATATGACGTGACACTTATGTAGACCATAATGCCAACAGGAACTATGTTCATAATGCTCTGCTCATATTTTTTCCCGGATATCATAATCTGAATTTCCTTTTTCATATCAATTTTTTGTCTTATCACAGATATGGTTCTGTTTAAGATATAGGACAGATTTCCTCCTCCCTGTTTTGCCTGGGAAAAACATATGGCAAAATCCCTGATTTCTTCTATTCCACTTCGGTCTGCCAATTGTAACATCAAATCTTCAATTCTCTGATTCAATGCCATACTTTGTTTCATTATATTTAATTCCCATACCATATCAGATTTATCCCCAAAGCGTTCCACCATAATTTTATAACACTCTATAAAACTGTTTTCTATGGAATATCCTGCATTTAAAGTTTCTCCTACCCACACTAACATTTGCCCAAACTCATCTAAAAGCCGTTCCTTTCTTTTCTTAATCTTTCTCTTTTTTTCCCTGTCATAAAGTGGGATCAACCCCGGTAACAAAATCAGAGCAACGAGTACATTTCCATAAAACAGATACCCGATTACCATAAGAATCGTCAGATACTTAACAATAAATTTTACAAAATCGGTTGGCGAAAATTTATACTGGTCATAATTCCTTAAATAATTCCCTGAAGCTTTAGTTTTTCCTGATGTATTAATTGTCCTACTTTTACCCATGTAGCATCCTTCTCAACTTTCTCTTCCTTTTCTGTATACTGATAAATTGGATTAAGCACAATTTGTCCATTCTCATACCCCTTTACCTCAGATATTTCCAAAACCTTTCGACTCTTATCCTGCATTCTTCCCAGATGTACAAAAATATCAATGGCAGATGCTATTTGTTTCTCTATGGCTGCCACGGGGATATCCATTCCCATAAGAACCATGGTTTCCAATCTTGACAACATATCTTTTGAGCTATTTGCATGACCGGTACTCAGGCTCCCATCATGCCCTGTATTCATAGCACTTAAAAGGTCAATACACTCTTCCCCGCGAACTTCTCCTATAACAATTCTATCCGGGCGCTGCCGCAAGGATGCTCTGATTAAATCTCTGATGGTGACGGGTACACAGCCTTCCACATTGGCATTTCTGGTTTCCAAACGCACCAGATTAGCAACGCCTTGTATTTGTAACTCTGCACTGTCTTCAATGGTGATAATTCTTTCTGTTTTTGGAATAAATGCCGTTAATGCATTTAAAAACGTGGTTTTCCCTGACCCGGTTCCTCCACTGATAAAGATATTGTATTTTGCCTGAACAAGTTTCTTTAGAAACTCAGCCATCTCCCTACTGATAGATTTCCATGAAATCAGGGTTTCCATAGTAATTGCCGTATCTGCAAATCTTCGTATCGTTAATATGGGACCATTTAATGCCACTGGCGGCAAAATAACATTTACTCTGGCTCCACTTTGCAACCTGGCATCCACAATAGGGGAGGACTCATTGACTACACGATTACATTCTGCCACAATCTGCTGTATCACATCTAATAATTTTTCCCTGGAAGCAAACTTTTGATTTAATTGTTCTATTTTTCCTGCCCGCTCCACAAAAATATTCTCTTCCCCGTTTATCATAATTTCAGTAATAGAATCATCTTCCAATAAATCTGACAAGATTCCCAGCTTTCGAATGTCAAAAAATAATTCTTTCGCTAACTGGTGCCTTTCTTCCATAGGGATAAAACATTGCTTACTATGATAGCTAATCTGCTGGTCAATCACCTCCTTAATCTCATCATCTGCAGCTTCTTTTGACATATCAAGCTGCTCTAGTACTCTTTCTTTCATTTCCTCCTTTTTTTCCATACCTCCTCCTATTCCAGATAACCTTTCAACTGTTCTCCATAACTACCTTCTGCCAACGCTTCAATAGATTCCGTCTCCTCATCTCTTTTCCTGCTTATTTTGCACTCCACAATTTTCTCTTTTACATCCCTGTACTCAGAATTTTCCAGAAATTTATAAAATTCCATCTGTTTACTCAATGATATCTCATCACCTAATACTGGCATATACAACCTGTCTAGTTCCTTCATCAAAGAAAGATTTCTATAAAAACAATCTCCAAAATCCAAAATCACTACATCATATTGATTTGTATCTGCAATTTCCTGTAATAATACCTGAAATTCTTTTGTTTCTACCAACTGTATATCTGGCGAATTTCTAACGGGTGCAATTACATCAAACTCTTCCACCCTGGTTACACTCGCCAGAAGATAATCTGCCAAATTTTTTTTGCCCTGTTTTATAAAGTAAATTAAATCAGATAAATTCATTCCACAATAATCTCCCAAGTATCTGTCAAATCCCGGCCAGGTCTCAAAACTTAAATATATTACTTTCTTTTCTCTTGATAACATATAAGCCATAGTCAGAGCCATGGTAGTTTTCCCACAACGTCCCACAGGAGAATAAATTCCAATAAAATCTGTTTTTCTGTCCCCTAAATTTAGTCCAGTCACTCCCTTTAAATTACATACAGAAAAGAAATTCTTTAACAAAGCATCTCTGGGTTGATATTTATACAGCATAATTTTCCCATTGTTGTCCCTGATGTTCTCATCCCCAAGGTAAATATACTGTTTTGCCCCAAATTCTCTTTCCTGAATATCACTCAACAGAATTCCACTAAGAAATATATCAATCTCTTTTTTTTCTTCCAAATATTCTTTTACTTTTTCCAGACTGCAAAAACTATTTACCTGTAAACCGTTATGAAACTTTTTCTTTAAATAACAGCTTAAACCCAACAGATACTCCTCTTCCTCTTCCAGAATTACTAAATTCAACCACTACACCCTCCCATCGTACAAAAATATCCCAAAATCATTGGTACACTTAATGGTATGGTGTCTTTTTTACTCTGATTCCTGGTCCAATAGTGTTCTGTGACTTTAAAAGTGTACATATATCTTATGTAGTTCTTCAAATACAAAAATCTCTCAATAAACACATGATTTTTCCACATCAATACCAATGACCATACTGCCGCTACAGATAGGCTTACAACAGCAAATTTCGTCCAGGAACACACGGGAACTCCTACCAGTATTGCTATAAGAAGCTTTACATCCCCTGCTCCCAAAAATCGAAAATAAAATATCATATATCCCAAAATCAGCAATAGAATACACCCTGAAATATTATCTTTATAAGTGTCCCAGTCTTTCAGGACTATAAGCTTTACTATCTGCAGGCAAAGAAGAATTCCTACAAATAAATTTGGGATTCTTCGCTCTTTTACATCATAAACAGCTACCCCCATCATACATATCAACAATATTAATTTTATATAAACAATACCTCTACCACACCTTTCTTTTTTTATTTTTCTGTCTGCTGAAATTTGTTTGATTAAACAGATTTATAATTATTTGGAATGTATCTAGAGTATAATACATAATTGTTTTCTTGTCCATTTATATTTGCGACATTTTTATCTTTTCTATAAATCTTACAAATACCCTTTTCATTTTTGTTACTATGTAACTATTAAGTTTTTCCCCCATATACAAACTGCACAAACTCTTTTCTATACGGATTCTTTACGCTCCCAATGTATTGCATAAAACTTCTTTTTTTTGCTTATACTTGACTATACCACATGGATATCACAGTCACTGTATCCATCTGTTAAAACGCAATGGTTCAACCAATAGGTCAAACTGTTTCGTTAAAACTTTAATATACCATCATGCTGTGTTGACATTTTTAAGGAGGGTGATTATTTTGATGTTTTTTAAAAAGAAAAAAAGAAAGACCAATCCAACCTATGCAGAACTTGTACATGATTTATCGCTTACAAAATCCGCTTTGGATGTTGCCTATGCAAATTTCGAAAATGTAGTAAATCCAGATTTAATTGACTGCTATATCTATGAAATGAATTCTGTGCAAAAGCGTTATAAATTTCTACTTGGATTAATTCGTGAATTTGAGGAAAACTAACATTTTGATCAGGTTCTAGCCTTTTACTACAAAGGCTTTATGAAAAGGTAGCTTTTACAAAATAACAATAAAAAAGCAGCTCACTCGCTGCTTTTTATGGTTATTTTCTTCTGTTTAGGAACACGGAATCATTCTATTTTTATCCTATGCCAAAAATCCTCTGTTATTCTGACTGGATAAGCTTTCGTTTAATTTCTCTTTTCCATAGGTTAACCCTGCATACACTTCCTGGGTATTCCCCATAAGACATCCCGAAGTATCCTCTTTTGCAATTTCTTCAAAACTCTCCCTTAAATGTTCTAATACATACAATGCATGGTCTAATTCTTCCAAATCTTTTTTGGCTATGGATTTTGTCACGCATCGATTTACATACAAATACAATCTTGCCAATTCCTTAGATATCTCGTAATTGAAATCCAATGCTCCTAACAATTCTTTTACACACTCTCTTGCCTTATATAATTCCTCTTTAAAAGCTTCTTCCTGATTTTGAATCTTTATTTTTCCACCCTTAATATATTCTATGGTAATATCATAAAGCACCACCACCAAGGCACTTCTATTAGACTGTGTAATCCGATTTACAAACTCTTGTTTCTTTTCTTTTTCCATGGCTTTATCCTACTGTAATAACTGTAAAATTGTCTGTGGCAAATCATTTGCCTGAGCCAGAACCGATACTCCTGCCTGCTGCAACACATTATACTGAGTATACTTTGTCATTTCTTCTGCCATATCTGTATCCATAATTCGGCTGTAGGCTTCTGTCATACTTAAATCCGCCACTTCCAGACTGGACATGGTATAATCCAAACGGTTCTCATAAGCGCCTAATCTTGCTCTTACGTTTGAAATAAATGCCATTGCATTATCCATTTTCTCAATTACTTCACCTGCAGATTCATGGGTTAAATAATTCAATTTATCAATACCCATATTTTCTAATGACATATTTGGAATCTTCACTTCCATGGTCTGATTTTCATTGGTTCCTATCTGTAATGACATGGCGCCATAATTTTTTACATCTAATGTTACCTTTGTTCCAACAATACTCTTATCACTATTCAAAGTCTTATGAACTTCATCGTCGATTTTTACCGTCATCTCAAAGCCACCTCTGTCGGTAATTGTCACATAATTTCCTTTGGCAGAATAGGAAGCAGTCTTGGTAAATCTTGAGCTTGCATTATCACTGGTATCCAGTTTTATTTCTAAATCTTTTCCGGGTGATAAAGTAGGATTATCAATTCCCAACGCTGTAGCTAATGTAGTAGATGATGCAATTACCTCAATGTTGTAAGCACTTCCTGGCTCCTCGGATGTAAAGACTAAATTATTGTTATTATTAACATCCTTTTCTAACTTTACTCCTACTGCTTCTGCCGCATCACGAAGCTTTCCATAAATCTCTTCCGGGCTTTCACTGGTGCTAAATTCCACCTTCATCTGATTGATACACACATACCCCTCTTCTGCAGTAGCTTCTGACTGTGAGAACATAGCATCCTTTATTGCTCCACATGTCAATGTAGTCTGGGTTGGTACCTGTGTTACCTCAAATTTATAGTTACCTGCCGCCACATCTTCCGAAATCACATTTACTGATACCCCATCGGTATCCTCAAAAACTCTGGTGTCAAAGGTTCCATCTAAGAGATTTTTCTTGTTAAATTCTGTCTGTTCTGAGATACGCTGAATCTCCTCCTGAAGCTTTTCTGCTTCTGCCTGAATGGCTTCCCTGTCCTGTAATGTATAGGTATCGTTGGCACTCTGAACTGCCAGTTCCCTCATTCTCTGTACCATCTCCTGAATTTCATTGATGGCACCCTCTGCAGTCTGGATAGCTGAAACTCCATCCAATGCATTGTTGGAAGCTCTTTCTAACCCTCTAATCTGGGTCTGCATTCTATGGGCAATGGCAAAGCCTGCCGGATTATCCTTGGCTGAATTGATTTTGTATCCTGAAGATAGTCGGGCGATAGAATCCGACAAGTTTCCTTCTGTAATCTGTAAGCGGTTGTTTGCTAACACCGCTGCTATATTATGATTTACCTTCATGTATCTTCCTCCTAAATTTGCTTTATTCGCACCTGTTTATTGTTTTATCGGTTTTCTAACTCTTTTCCTTTATAAGGACAATAAATTGTTTTGCGCACTGGTATAGTGCCTTTGTATTTACCTGGGATTCTTCCTGGGATTTTTCAATTTCTGTAAACTGATTTAAATCTACCTGATTGCTTTTTACATAGTTTAATTTTGTGACACGATAGCTGTCTCCTGCCATAGCAACCTTAATATCTTTGTCCAAAGAGCGCAAAAATGCATATCCTTCCTGAGTGTCAGATACCAAAAGTCCTGTAATTCTGTCAGCTTTCACATGAAATGACGCCGCTATCTGTCCATATAACTCACAATTCATTGTGATAGATACATTCCCATTAGCCCCACTGCCCCGAATAATTTTTAAATTTACTGATGTAATCTCTTCTCCTACTCTTATTGGAACTTCATAATTTTCTTCCTTGCTCAGACTTCCCGTCAACTGGATCTGGCTGTGCAACATTTTTAAAGAACGTACATCTACATACTCTGTCATTTCCTCCATGGCATCCTCCACAACACCTTGCTCCACACCCACAAGTTCCTCATAGGCTGCATTTGCTGCTTCGTTTGATATAAGCTGATCCGTCACTCTTTCCGCTGCCATGAGAAGTTCCCTATCTTTACTTTTGTTCTTTTTTAACGCCTTAGAAGAAAGTTCCATCAACTCCTTTATCATTTTTCCACGTTCATTCATTAAACTGTCAGCAGCCAGAATATGGTTTACCGTCACAGGCTGTTTCAATTCCAACAACATTTCTAACACACTGTTCTCCACAGTTCTTGCCTGCTGAACCTGCTTCATTGTCTCCTGGTATAACTCTCTGTTTGTATCATCATTTACCGGAAGTTCCTCTAACTGATTTACAAAATTCTCCAATGAAATGTTGTAGTTTTTTACCTGGCGTACCTTGGATAGTTTTTCCGGGTCCATTTGGTTTAACCCATGAATGATCAGATTTTCATAGTACTGTTGCTGTTTTTCTTCCTGGCTATAGGTCTGATTGAACTCTTGCTGTGAAGAATTCTGTTGTTTCGCATCTTGATTTAAAAATCCAGATGCAATCTGTTCCTTCATGCCGACTCCCGATACATCACTTCTTTCCACTCCACCAAAATTATCATCCACCGCCACGTCCGTTCCTTTATGTGCCTTTGTCTTGACACTGCTGATTAGGTTCCTTAAGGTAATTTCTGCCCCCTGATTTATCAGCGCACCCACAACACTTCCCTGAGATTTTTCAATCTGATAGAACAGTCTATAAATTCCAATATATGCATTCCTTTCCTCCTGCGAAATACCATTGGTCTTTTCTAACTTAAACAAAAACTCACTGTACTTTTCTTCCGGTGATGCTCCCATCTGATTTTTTATATCTCTTACCTCATCATTTAATTTATAAATATCTGTATCCAACGGATTTTTTCCCCTGCGAATCAATTCTAAAGTTACATCCCCAGTCATTTGTTTCATCAACCGATTTACACATTGATCCGCTGTCTTTACCTGCATTACATTCTCTTTCGTAATAGGCATAGAGTTAAAGGCAAGTATTTTTACCGCCCGTTGATTCTGAATGGTATGTTCCATAGATATTCCATCCAGCATACTGTCCACACTCTGAAATGCCTTGTAAATAGAATCTCCCATATCCTGCCTTGGAGTGGTCATCATAGTCTCATAGCTTTGTTTTGCCTTTTCCAAAGCGGTCTGTACTTCCTGACCTATGGTAAAGACTTCATTGAGGCTAGGTGCCTTTGCTGCTGACACTCTTCCCAATGTATACATTGGCATATCCTTTAATAAATTTAGTTTTTCTTCTGTTTCTACAAACAGTGAATCCTTTTCTTCTGTAAATTCCACACCTTTATCTACAAACAATTTCTGCCTGTATTGTGCCTCCTCTGCCTTTAAGCTTTCAACTAATTCCGAAAGTTTTGCAGTTTCCACCTGAATTCCCTGCTTCATCATCCTGACACAAACTTCTGTGGTAAGCTTTAGACGAATTTCTTCTAACTGCCTTCTGGTGGTAAGGATATTCTCAGACAATACTTCCTGATTCGTGGTACTCTTATGTACAAAAATAGAATGAGGATTTTCATCTACAATTCTTTGTTCTTTCCTTAAGCTGTCTAAGGTCACTTCCTTTCCGGAACGCACCACATTATCAATGGCCTTATCCGAAATGTTTTCCAAATCTTCCTGCAAAGTAACGGCTTCCTGAATGAAATCCTGGATTTCTTTAAAACCTGCCTGTTCTGGTCTCCTGCCATTTTTCATTACAGCAATCATATTCTTTAACATATCCTCTGTATTTACAGGGAGGGAGATAGAGGATAACTCCATATATGTTTGAAGCGTCTCTTCCGTTAAAGCCACCCCATTTTCCACAATCCATTTTGCTGCCTGAATGGTGTCTGGTGAAACCTCATAACCTGACTGTTGTATGATTTTTTCCATTTGGGGTTGTATAGACTGCCACTGAAAATCCTGAGGCTTTCTTGCATAGTATCCTGTTTTATCCTGAGTATAATACTTTGGTGATGTTTTACTTTGTTTTATTGCACTGCTGTATTCTGCACGATATACATTCTCTACCGTTACATCCATCTGATTGTCCAGCATATACTTGATTCCCGGTTCTGATAATCCTTCTATTTCCGATACTAAGGACAGTGTTTCCATAATCTCTTTCATATTATCTGCCGTTACAGGCAAATCGTTGTCCACAAGTGTACGTGCAATGAATTCAATCTGTTCCTCCTTTGGCATCTCTTTTCCATGATCTGTCAAAGTGAATTCCTTGAAACTGCTACTCCCCTCTCCCAAATCTTTTAATTCCATAGGAATTGGATTTTCCCAGGAGTTTTTTGTATCTTCTGTTTCTTCCTGACGAACCATCTTTCCTTCTTCCTGCATTCCATCCTGAAATACATCTTCCAGGTTTCCTTCCACCTGATAGGCAGCTCCTGTACTTCCCAATACACTGGCAATCTGTTCCAAGGACACATCACTTGTAAACGGGGTGTTTACCCCTGCCTGTGCTAACTTAATTTTTATTTTATCCACTACAGTTACAATTTCACTGCTTTCTGTATTCCCTACAGAATATCCCCCGGCCACCAACTGGTTGAAATCATTCATACTTAAGGTATTAGACATAACTGACAAATACTCTTTCTGGATGTCCGTATTTGACTTTTGGGCAGAAAACACATCCTCTATTATAGATTTTTTCTCTGTATCCTCAACCCCTGAAGTCAGTCCCCCTTCATTTGCCTGATATAATACACTTTTTATACTCCCCGAAGTTTCCGTTTTTTTTAATTCTTTGCTATTTATTTTTTCTTCTGTTTTACCTGTTCCTATATCAGAATTTACCGTTTTCTTCACTATATCCAGGATATTATCCAATTTCATTCCTTTACACTTCCTTTCGTTTTCGTCAACTTGCACAATTTTATTGCTATTTATTTCGACTGGAACCTGTTTTTTCTTTAGTATAACAAGTCATTTACAGTAAATGTGTATAAACCTTATATTTTTATTAGTAAAATTGACAGATACAGTTGATTTTTTTATGTCAATAATGTTACAATACGCTTAAAAGATTATGAATGTTTTTTTAGTTTGATACTCACCAGCAGGTCTTGAATGAAAAAAACACAGGAAGGAATGAAAAAATGGAATTATTAGCTATTAAAGACGGAAAAGGAAAAGGTGTTTACATCTGTAACAATGAGGAAGAAAAAAATACAATTTTACATCAGTTTATGGGATGCGAGAGTAAAATTTTTTCTGATAATCAAAAGGAAGCTGCACTGAGCTGGGCTAATGTAACCGAACTCAAAAAAATCAAGAAACACGATTTTGTCAAGCTAATCGATCAGTATAAGCGTATGGGATTTGCCTATGTGACAATTGAAATGATCAATGGTGAAACCTTCTGTATTGTTCCAGATGACATTTATTATCTATCCACACTCTATGTCTTAAAATATAACGATTCATCAGAGAATTTCTACTTAAGCCAGTATGGCGAAGAACTTACATACGATGTATTTATGGAATACTTTAATCAGTTTAACAAAAAAACACATGGAAAGAATCCAGAATTCAAAGACAGTGTTCGCGATCTTTTAAGTCGCTATGATCATCCTATTATGAAAACATTGGAAAAAACACAGGTGTCTGCTTTCGGTGACTTAATCCAGTTAGGTACCTGCTGTCGCAGCATTGAAATTGAATTTGGTGGAACTTCTGGTTCTGGTACAAGAACATATATCCAGAAAGATATTTTAGAGTATATTACAATCTCAATGCACAATATTGTTACAGTTACACCACATCGTCTGGACCCTAAATTCGAAGTAACTGACAAGAATTTAGTCCGTGCCTTAACAGAATTAAAAGCCGAATAATTACACGGACTTATCAAAAAATCTCCCCTTTAAGCATCTGCTTAAGGAGGAGATTTTTTTCATTTTGGATCATTACTTTCGATCAATACAATATGTTTTTGTAACTTTTCCTGGATGAACTTTTGTCAATTCATGAAGCAACTCCAATGTTTCCTTCCCACTGTCTTTTGCTTTTTTTATCTTTCCATGTTCATACCACTTCATTCTTCCTAAGGAGTAAAAAGCATATCTTGTAAATGCGTGCTTTAACTCTATCATAAGTCTCAATTCCGTTAACTCATATATATTCATATTTTGTCTTTTGTCATAGACTCGGTCCACAGAAAAGCTATTTACTGCATTCAAATCAAAAATCTCATATTCTTTGTTTTTAATATAAAATAGTCTGTTTATTTCGTCAATAATTAGTTTTCCATCTTTCGATGATTTTGTCTGCTTAAATTTTTCTTTCAACTTCTGATTTTCCTCTAAATATTCCAATCTTTGTCTTGCCTGCTTTACAGTATAGTTTTTCAGTATTGTACTCTTGTCTTCCTGATTGTACTTCCATCCTGTCATTGTAAAGGCTCTGGGTTTCCTGGAAAAGCAAACATTTTTTAATTTTCCAACACATTCTCTGCATAAAAAACCATCATTTATGGAATAAAAGATATTAAACCTGCCTTCTTTTGCGCATATACTACAACGACATCTGCTGCTATATTTCATGTTATATCCTCTTCTCCATTTGCAAAAGCTTTTAGAATGTTAAGATTGCTGCCTCAAAAGGTTTTAGTGGAAATGCAATACTATATGGTCTGTCATCCTGGGTTTCTGCCACTGCTGTATAGTTTTCTTTTTCCTTACCACCTGTTCCACCAAATTTTTTTTCATTGCTATCTAGTAACAGCTTATATGTCTTTTTCTTCGATACACCAATTCGATAATCTTTCCATTCCATAGGTGTGAAATTACATACAAAGAGCAGATTCTTCTTTTCATCTTTTGACTTTCTTGTAAACGTATATACCCCGTGGTAGGCATCGTCTGCATTATTCCATTTAAATCCGTCAAGTTCATCATCCATTTCATACATGGCTGGATTTGTTTTATACAATGTTAATAACTCTTTTATCCATGCCTGCATTCCTGCATTAAGTTTGTTTTCTCCAATCAGATTCCAGTCTAATTCCCTTTCTTCGCTCCACTCTCTCTCCTGTCCAAATTCCTGTCCCATAAACAAGAGTTTCTTTCCCGGATGCCCAAACATAAATGCGTATGCCCCTCGTAAATTTGCATATTTATCTGTAGCATACGGTGAAGGCATCTTATTTACCATTGCACATTTTAAATGAACTACTTCATCATGAGAAATTACGTTAATGTAATTTTCTGAATATTGATAGGTCATAGCAAAGGTTAATTTGTTATGGTTATCTTTTCTAAAATACGGGTCTAACTTCATGTAATCTAAGAAATCATGCATCCATCCCATATTCCATTTATGCGTAAAGCCCAGTCCATCGTTCTCTGGAGTGCTTGTAACCTTAGGCCATGCAGTAGACTCTTCAGCAATCATTGCCACTCCCTGATTTCGTCCTGTAACAATAGAATTTAAGTGTTTAAAGAATTCTATTGCCTCTAAATTTTTGTTTCCGCCATATTTATTTGGTACCCACTGACCATCTTTTTTTCCATAGTCAAGATAAAGCATAGACGCTACTGCATCTACCCTTAAACCATCTACATGGTATTGCTCAATCCAGAATAATGCATTGGAAATCAGGAAATTTCTTACCTCATTCTTCCCAAAATCGAAAATTTTAGTCCCCCAATCCGGGTGCTCTCCTTTTCTCGGATCTGCATACTCATAAACACAGGTGCCATCAAAGTTAGCAAGCCCATGGGCATCCTTTGGAAAATGTGCCGGTACCCAGTCAAGGATAACTCCAATGTTGTGCTTGTGCATATAGTCTATGAAATACATAAAGTCCTGTGGAGTTCCGTATCTGGATGTTGGAGCGAAATATCCTGTTACCTGATATCCCCAGGAACCATCAAAAGGATGTTCTGCTATTCCCATTAATTCCACGTGTGTGTAGCCCATATCTGTAACATAGTCAGCCAAGGAATGTGCCAATTCTTTGTAATTATAAAATCCATCTTCATTCCCTTCTTTTGCAGGATGTTTCATCCAGGAACCGGGATGAATTTCATATATTGACATTGGAGACTTTTTATTGTCATACTTTATTCTCTTATTAAGCCATGTTTTATCTCCCCATCGATATTTTGTGATATCTGTTACTCTTGACGCTGTTCCAGGACGTTTTTCTGCATAATTTGCAAAAGGGTCTGCTTTATACAATACTTCACCAGTTCTCGTTGTAATTTGAAATTTGTACAAATCCCCAAGTTTTGCATTTGGCAAAAAGGTCTCCCAAATTCCCAAAGGATCTTTTCGCACCATGATTCCTTCATAGCCATTCCACAAATTAAAATCTCCAACCACACTTACATAGGCTGCATTTGGTGCCCACACAGCAAAATGTACTCCCTTTTGTCCATCTATTTCCATGATATGTGCCCCAAGTTTTTTGAAAATGTCATAATGCGTTCCCTGTCCAAACAAATATTGGTCTAACTCTGTCACAAATCTTTCATCATTATAATTTATCATATTATCTACCACCCTATTTTAATTTTATTATCATTCCTGTACAAGCTGGTATGTGAATTTCCAGTTTGCTATCTTCTATTTTAATTTCTTCACCGGTAATTAAATCCTTTGCTGTCTCTGCCTCACATGGCAGTGGTACATACATCTGAGCCGGATTTTCATCATTATTCACTGCAATTACAATATTATTTTTATTTAACAAACGACCAAATGCGTATTGTCTGTTTGTCAACAATAATTCTTTGTACTCTCCATAAGAAAGTGCTTCATTTTCTCTTTTTATCTTTGCCAGCAACTTTACAAAACTATACAATTCACTGTCTTCTGCCTGCTGTGCTGCCTCTTTTGGAGTGATCTTAGGTCGTAATTCATCATCAGAATAATTCGTTCTTCTTCCTTCGATTCCCCATTCTGATCCATAATAAATGGATGGAATTCCTAATATACCGAACAGTAATGTATACACTGGTTTCAGATGCTCTTTGTTGTTTAGCTTCGAAGCAATTCTATCCTCATCATGGTTATCAACAAATGTATATAATTTTCTCCCTTTGTATATCCCACCATTAGCATCAAACTGTCTTCTTATGGTATGTGCAATCTCAAAATAATTATGGTCATTATGTCCAGAATACAATCCCTTGTGCAATTCATAATTGGTCACAGAATGCAATACTTCATCATTGGCCCATCTTGCATAATCACCATGAATCACTTCACCCATAAGCCAGAAATCTTCCTTCCATAAGGCTGTTCTTCTGCGCATTTCTTTCATGAATTCAAATTCCAGGCAATCTGCACAATCTAGCCGGATTCCATCAATATCAAACTCATCAATCCAGAATTTTATCACGTCAAACAAATATTCTTTTACATTGTCATCATAAAGATTTAGATTTACAAGTTCATAGTGACCTCTCCAGGCCGCATAACTAAATCCATCATTATAACACGTATTTCCACCAAAATTTATATCTTTATGCCAATATCTATATTTTGAATTTTCTCTGTTTTCCTGAATATCTTTAAACGCAAAAAATTCCCTGCCCGTATGGTTAAATACACCATCTACCACGACTTTAATTCCTGATTCATGACATAAGTCTACAAACTTCTTAAAATCTTCATTATCCCCTAGCCGTTTATCCACCACTTTATAATCTATGGTATCATATCCGTGACTCGTAGATTCAAACAGCGGTCCTATGTAAACTGCACTACAGCCTAATTCCTCCATATATGGAATCCATCTGTTTAGTTCCTCAAATCTGTGCACAATACCAGCCTGATCATTCATTTTTGGTGCACCTGTCATTCCCAACGGGTACATATGATAAAACACTGCCTCTTCGTACCACTTTCCCATTCAATTCTCCTCCTTACATTAAATCCTTTGTAAATAACTATGTATAGATACCATACATAAACTGTTTTACCAAATTCATACTTATCTCGTCTGTGTCAGTATCCTGACAATCTGTCTCAAAATAGTACATGAGATAATAGTTTATAATACCCTCAAAGCCTGAAGCAAATTGTTGCTGTCTTCCATTCATATTCCCAAGTTTTTCCGAGGCATCATTAAATATCTTCACAACTATCTCGTTAATCCTTACCATGTACGGTCTGACTGCCTGATATGTATCATTTTCCCTCGCTGAGTACATTAAAGAAAATGCAAACATATACATCTTTGGATTCTCTAATGCTATCTTTAATTGTTCTCTACAGGTTCTGTGTAGAGTTGACGGAATATCCCCACGATATTCTGCCGCCACTTCCAATCGTTTAAGATATGGCTCAAAATAGCTTTCTAAAATACTCTCTAACAAACCATATTTACTTTTAAAATAATAGTACAATGTAGGTTTTGTCATCCCTGCTTTTTCCACAATTTCCTGTACCCCAACAGCATCATAACCTTTTTCATAAAAAAGATTTGTTGCGCATTCTAACAATTTCTCTCGATTGTCCATAGCTTCCCTCCCATTATTTCTTCTTATTAATTATACCAATCGGTATATAGTTATGTCAAGGCAAAAAAATCGAATGAGTTATAAAACTCATCCGATTTTTTTCTACATAAAATCTTTTTCCTGAATCACTGTTTCGTTGGTTTTTTCTTTCTTTCTTGAGAAGAAACCTCCCAGAGAACCTTTGCTCTTCTTTCTCTTCTTTGCCTTTTCCATTGCTCCATCCACCAACTCTTTCACGTGATACAAAGTAGGAATAACCTCTGACTGATACTGCATTTCTGCCAGCTTACTGTATAAAGCAAGTACTCCCATTTCGTCTATTGTAGCGCCAATTTCAGATGCATATGAGTGGGCAAATGCTACCAAATCCGTATTTGTATATGGTGGTAAATCAATAACTGCCGGGAATTTTTCTCTAAATCTATTGTCCATTTCCAATAACAACATCATTCGTTCCCTTGAGTCTTCCAGAATAACCAACAACTTTTCTTCGGTTTTTTCCAAGGCATCCGAAAATTTCCGAACAGTTTCTGCTGTCATAGAAGCCGCTTCCTCTACAATTAGAACCCCTCCTACACTATTGGCGATTACTTCCTGCATAGGTTTTGAATTCATTGCTTCACCAGTAATTCTTGCAACTTTATTTCCTGTAATATTTTTTGAGCGTTTTGCTGCTTTGATAATATCCACTGCCAGCGTTGTCTTACCAGTTGCAGAATCTCCCATTATGATTACATTACCCTTATCAGAAATTTCTTCCATTTTATCAATTGCATCAAGTATCTGCTCACTCACGCCGTCAATTTCTGTAAAATACTTAAACAATTTTTTGAAGCTTTCAGCATCTTCTTCCAAAACAAAGGGTTCTGACTCTTCCTTATCTCCATCTACCATGTCACCTATACCACTTGGTAAAGACTTTTGAATTTCCGATTCTATTTCACCAACGGCATCCTCTATTACCTCATCATCCTGGAGTTCTTCGGTTTCTTCTACCTCATCATCCTGGAATTCCTCAGCTTCTTCTACCTCATCATCCTGGAGTTCTTCGGTTTCTTCTACCTCATCATCCTGGAATTCCTCAGCTTCTTCTACCTCATCATCCTGGAATTCTTCGGTTTCTTCTACCTCATCATCCTGGAATTCTTCGGTTTCTTCTTCCTCATCATTCTGGAGTTCTTCGGTTTCTTCTACCTC
>CACXGE010000048.1 GCA_902767135.1 uncultured Lachnospiraceae bacterium
ACAAGGGAGATGAAGGATGGGATTATCCCTTCCGAAATCCAACTTAATTTTTTTTAAAAAGTGTCTTGACAAATGGGTTCACTTTAGGGTTCACTTTAACTCAAATAAGATGTCATATTTGTACAAAACGATTAAATATGTTGAAAAATAGAGAATATGATGTAAAATATTAACAAAACGTGGCGTGACTTTATGAATATTGAAAAAAAGGGTGGAAGTCTATGGTTATGAAAGAAATCCATGCACCCGCGTTGAATGACAACAGTATGAATTCTGTGGTTCTAAAAAGATACAGAGGAATTATTACAAATATGTGGGAGGTAGAACGATGAAGACATGGAGATGTACAGTATGTGGGTATATTTACGAAGGAGAAACATTACCGGATGATTTCACTTGTCCGGTCTGTAAACAGCCGGCAGAAAAATTTGAGCCAGTGGAGGAAGAGAAAGAAAAAAAGCAAAAGAAAAAGCAAGAAAAGAAACAGGAGGAAAATACTCTTGACCTTATGTATCCAAGGGAGACACAAAATCCCACCGCAAACTATCGTTACATGAAAGAAATTCATGAAATGGCAGTAACAGGTAAGTCCATCATACAGGCAATGGGGACACAGATGGCTATGCCAAATTGGGATGATATTCTGATTTTAGGGGCGCAGTTGAATCCGGCACCATTAGATGAACATGCACCTGTTTCCACAACAACGGTAATTGGTAAAAATGCAAAGAGACCTATGATACTTAGCACACCGGTGTACATATCACATATGTCCTTTGGCGCTTTGTCAAAAGAGACAAAAGTTGCACTTTCCAAAGGCAGCGCATTAGCACACACAGCTATGTGTAGCGGTGAGGGAGGAATTTTACCAGAAGAAAAGTTGGCAGCTTACCGATATATCTTTGAGTATGTTCCTAATTTATACAGTGTAACGGATGAAAATTTAAAATCTTCCCATGCCATTGAGATAAAAATCGGTCAGGGAACCAAGCCGGGTATGGGGGGACACCTTCCGGGAAGCAAGGTGACACCAGAAATTGCAAAGATTAGAAATAAACCATTGGGTGAGGATGTCATCAGCCCTTCTAAATTTCCAAATATCAATACCAAAGAGGACTTAAGAGATTTGGTGACAGAACTGAGAGAGAGAAGTGACGGAAGACCTATTGGTATTAAGATTGCGGCTGGAAGAATCGAGAGAGATTTGGAATGGTGTGTTTTTGCAGAAGCTGATTTTGTCACTATTGATGGTCGTGGAGGGGCAACAGGCGCTTCCCCTGCTATTATTCGTGATTCCACCAGTGTACCTACAATCTATGCGCTGCACAGAGCAAGAAAGTATTTAGACTCTGTAAAATCAGATATGGAGCTTGTGATTACCGGGGGATTGAGAGTTTCTTCTGATTTTGCCAAGGCATTGGCTATGGGGGCAGATGCAGTTGCAATCGCCTCGGCAGCTATGGTTGCTGCAGCCTGTCAACAGTACCGGATTTGCGGTACGGGTATGTGTCCAGTAGGTGTGGCAACACAGGATCCAAAGCTGCGCAGCAGACTGCATTCTGAGGCAGCAGCGCAAAGAGTGGCAAATTACCTCAACTGCTGTACACAGGAATTAAAGACTTTTGCAAGAATTACAGGTCATGAAAACATTCATGATTTGTCAGTGAGCGATTTATGTACTATAAGCAGAGAAATTTCAGAGTTTACAAATATTCCTCATGCTTAAAAATCAGGGGATTTTTTGGCAATGAACTTTGGGTATGTATTTTTTAAGGCCTCCTTTGGAGAACAATGAACAGAGCTTTCATTAAAAGAATACATAGAAAGCAGGGTTCGTCATTTTGTCAACGGAACATGTAAACAGAATATGTAAAAAGAGATGGTACGTTTGTACCATTTCTTTTTGAAATAGATGCAAGTATTCACTTGCAAACGGGTTGTTTTTGACACATTCACACCCAGACCACATAGGTGGCGCAGCTGGAAATCAATACTATTGTCCTGTATGGGATAAAGTATAGGATAAAGACAAACTGGGTATAGTAATAGTAAATATTAAAGTAACTATTCAGTACAGGTCTCAGCATTTACTGCTGAGACCGTAAGAAAATGTGCATTTTACAAAAATCGGGCAATTTTTCATGCGT
>CACXGE010000049.1 GCA_902767135.1 uncultured Lachnospiraceae bacterium
CTGTCCATGCATTATCCTTAACTATATACTTTCCTGTGGTTAATATGCTGTTAAAGTCTCCGGACTGGTAAACCATACCTTCTTTTCCTTCACGAAAAGCTTCATCTACAGCCTTCTCTACCTGCTCGGTAATGTAACCTTGACTGGAAGTGATTACCTCCTCTGAGATAGCCGGTTTCAATTCATTCACCTTATTGGTAACAATATCTCCTACATTCTGAACAACTCTATCCACCCTTTTGTCCTTGTTTTTATTCGTATATTCAACAAAGCTGCTCTTTTCCATATTGAGTGTAATTGTACAGTTCGACGGGTCCGCCAAGTCCATATCATAGCTTGTGATAAGTACACAGTCGTCAATATTATGCGGTCTGCTGTAAACCCTCACATAATCTCCTAACTTAAATCCCTGGATTTCTTCAACTTCCAAATGTAAGTCTATTGCCTTAACTGTAATTTGAGTATTCAGCTTAACCTTGGTAGCAAGGTATGCTTTTGCCTTTGTCAACAGATTAGACGGCAAGGTCACATCATCCCAGGTTACTACCTCATAGATGCGTCCATACTTCTTTACTGCCTCCTCGTCACATATGTAGTCAATCCCACCGTTTACACTCTTAATGTCTACCTTCGTATCTCCTCCCTCCAACGTAGCTCCATATGGCAATATACAGGTAGATAACGTCTCTCCCGATGTATCCAGGCTAATGTCTAATAAATTTACACGGAAAGCGATATCCTGCGTTACCGTATCCTCATAGTCTGCCAGGTAATCTATATAATTACCATCCACTTCGTATCTTATGGATATATAACCTCCCATCAAATCTATAAGCTTACTTGTTATTTCGCTCCATGTGGTAGGACAATCTGAGGATGCTCTTGTGATATAGTTATTATTATCCTTTACCGTTACCCTTCCCACCTTAAAGCGCTGGTATGGCTCAACCTGTGAGTTGTGCTGATTTATCAAATATGAGAAATATTCTGTCGGTGACCCACTAAATGAATAGGCCCTTACAACGGAATCATTGAGGTACCCAAGTACACCCTCAACTTCTACTGTCTTTATATTCCTAAAATCATTGCTTGTGGAATACACCCTTCCTTTGAATATGGTTCTTTCTTCCTGTATAATAGAAATAATCGTTTTCATTTTGACCAGGTTATCATAATAAATATGGTTTGGTAATATGGAGAAGGATGCCGAACCTACTTTATTCACTTCCAGAGTTACCTTTGGATTCAAAACCTTCCTATCGTTGTCTTTTGGCGTCCAGATTAATTTTTCATCTGCATAAATTCGAAACATCAAATCCTCTCCTCTTTATATATGATACTGACCTCTCCGCTACCACTAAGTGTAATAAGGTTTGCTCCTCTTTTTAACTCAAAATCCACCAGTTCATAGGTCCCTTTATTTAATGTATATGCCTGATTTCCTCTCATTAGCTTCAAATTATCTTCTACCACGATTCTAACAGTGGTAGGTAATCCATCATTCACGATACATATTTCCTGTTCATCTTCCGTAAGCTCTACGGTAGTTATATTATCGTGAATTGCCCTCATAAAAGGATTGGCATTTATGGATAAAGAGATTGTAATATAGTTAGGATTAACCACGCTATCAACTGTTGCCTCACCTTCGTAGTAATACTCCGGTGTATCATCGTCTATTATGCGAATGGTCTCACCGTGGTACATATTAAACATTGATTGCAGCTTTAATAGTTCCGGACGCCTACCGCTGCCAAAATACTGTAATTCAATAGGTCTGTTTTTGTAGCAGGTATTCCCTGTTAGTCCTTTGGTAAGGTTTAGTAATCCGTTACGCCCTGGCACCTCTACCAGATAAGACTGTATTTCCGGATTTCCTATTGTCTTTACTTCCTGCACTAAATCTAAATCTCTTCCTGTGTGAACCTCCTCACCGTCTAGTATAATCGTAACACCTCTCATTCTTACCACCCTCTTACCACTTTGTTATTTCTATCAGCTAAAGCCGTGTCGATACTCTTAGCACCAACTACAACCGGTCTATCCATAGCTCTAATCGCTTCCGGATAATAATTACTCATTAATCCAATAACTGTATCTAACTTCCGCTCTAGTTCTATGTTACGGTCACTTACAGCCTCTCTTACGTATTTCTGCAATACGTCGATAGGAGCCACAGCCTCCGGTCCTGCCTCTCCTCCTCCTAATAAGTTTCCTCCTAACGCCCCAAAAATAGTAGGAGCCTTAAGAATACCACCTTTTGCATACCATTGAACGTCAAAACCTGTAGGGTACTTAATCTCTTTGCCCATTATAGTTTTTGTACCTGTAGTCAGTGTGAAGTGTGGTAGTTTAGGTAGTGTTGGCTTAGGTATTTTTAGTTTCAAGTTACTGAAAAATCCTTTAATCTTATCTACTATACGCTTGATTTTGCTTTTCGCACTCTCTATAGGCTTAATCATGGCAGATTTGATACCGTTCCATACCTTTGTTGTGGACGATTTTATACCGTTCCATACTTTGGATATAGTTGATTTTATTGAGTTTACGACCTTAGATACCGTAGATTTTACCTTATTTAGAACGTTTGATATCGTTGTTTTGATACCATTCCATACCTTTGTTGTCACATTTTTAATACTATTCCACACCTTGGATATGGTTGATTTAATAGCATTAAATATTTTACTTATGGTATTTTTAATACTGGTTAGTATCTTTGTAACTACCTTTTTTACATTTGTGAATACTTTGCTCCATGAAGTTCCAAACCAGGATAAAATAGTACTGGTAATACCTTTAAATGCCATGCACCAGGATTTAAATGTTCCTTTGATTAGATTCCATACACTGCCAAATACTTCTTTTACACCCTCCCAGGCCTGGCTCCAATCACCGGTAAATATTCCTATGAATATATCAAAAATACCTGTCAAGAAATCCAATGCACTGCTTAAGATTACACCTATCTGATGGAATAATGCCTCAAAGATTGGTGCCAAGATTTCACACAATTTTCCCCAGGCTGCCTTTACCATTTCACCAAAGCTTGAAAAATTAAATCCTAAAGCATTCACACGTTCTGTTATTCCCTGTGCAAAAGATACAAATTTTTCTTTAATACTATTCCAGGTAGAGATAATATTCTCTCTGAAATCTTTGTTTGTGTTCCATAACGTGACAAATGCTCCTACCAAAACGCCCACAACTGCTACGATTGCCAAAATAGGTCCTAACGTAGCCCCTACACCTGCACCAACGGTAGAAAATACGCTTGCTATCTTAGGTACCCGCGTCATTATGATTCCTACGCTTGCCACCAATTTACCTATCACGATAAGTAACGGACCGATAGCTGCTACTACTGCAAGTATAACTAGTATAACTTTTCTTTGCCCCTCTGACATTCCATTAAGCTTATCTACAAACTTCTGAACAGCACTCACAACTTTTCGAATTATTGGCATAAGCATTTCCCCGAAAGCTATAGATAACTCTTCCATCTGAGACTTTAATATTGTAAGCTGGCCAGACAAATTGTTGTTCATTGTGTCAGACATTTTTTTTGCACAACCTGTACTATTGTTAATAGCTTTATTAAGTTTTTCCACATCTTCCGGTGCTGCGTTTATAACCGATAACATTCCGGCTGTAGCCTCTTTGCCAAAAATAGTAGCAACCGCACTTGTTTCCTCTGCCTCTGTTAATTCACCCAAACTGTCTCTTAAGTTATCTACTACCTCATTCCAGGATTTCATAGAACCGTCGCTATTTGTAATTGATATACCGTACTTGTCCATAGCTTTAGACATAGCCTTTGTTGGTTTAGCAAGGTTAATCATAGCCGTCTTTAATGACGTACCAGCCTGTGAACCCTTTACCCCAGCATTAGCCATTAGCCCTAGTGATTCTGTAATATCTTCTAATGAGTATCCCATAGCACCTGCTGCACTAGCACAATATTTATAAGACTCTCCTAAAAGAGATACATTGGTATTAGCATTACTAGATGCCGCTGCCATTACGTCTGCCATACGTCCCGCATCCTTAGCCGCTAAACCAAAAGCAGTTAAACCGTCAGTTAAGATGTCTGACGTACTTGCTAATTCTTCCCCGGACGCACTCGCCAAATCCATGACCCCTTCTATACCGTCTATCATATCCTTTGTTTTCCATCCAGCCATTGCCATATAAGACATTGCGTCGGCTGACTCACTTGCACTAAATTTAGTCTGTGAACCCATTTCTCTAGCCTTGTTTCTCAAATCTTCCAGGTCTTTCCCTGTGGCTCCAGATATTGCTGATACATTACTCATAGATGAGTCAAAGTCTGCTGTAGTTTTAACAGCCACTGCTCCAATCCCTGCAATTGCTCCAGTGATAGGTAACATTTTCTCACCGACGCCTTCTATTTTACCTCCTACATCCTGTAGTGACTTACCCACATTAGCAATCTGTTGTGCTCCTACGGATCCAAAGTTTCTCTGCTCCTCTGTTAATCTGTTTAATGCCTGTTGTGTGCTGGCTATCTCTCTTTGTAGATTGCGGTATTCCTCCTCAGTCATTTCTATTTCGCCACTATCTACCTTCTTTTGCACTTCCACTAAGTCGTGTAGCTTTTGTTTTGTCTCCGTGATAGACTGTTTTAATAAGTCCGCTTTTTGTTTTAAAAGAGTAACATTCTTCGGGTCAAATTTTAGTAATGTATTTACCCCCTTAAGCTCTCTTTGTAAGGCGGTACTTTGTTTCGTGGCACTAGATAAGGACTTTCCTAACTCTGTGGTATCTCCTCCAATTTTTACGGTAATACCTTTAATTCCTCCCGCCATTGTTACTCCTCCTTACTTCTTGAATTTTGCCCGCAAACTCTCTCTGTCCGGTTTGCTTTGTTCCAATCTCCACGCTTTATCCAGATACTCCCTACCCTCCTCGCTTTGGTTAAGCCTATCAATAAAAGCGTCTCTCCTTAAGATTAAATAATCTAGGAAATCCATTTCCTCGACTTCATATATGTTTAACCCGGTATATTCTGCCACCAATCGCTCCCAGGTTGTTATTATCTTGTATTTATGCCCCTTATTATCGTTATGTTCCGGGTAATAAGGGAGTTTTAGTTTTTTCCAACAGTAACCTCATTTATAAAGTTCATGTAAGCAGTGAAAAATATAGTAATATCCTCAAAGTCAAAGATATCCTCAAGCAATTCTTTTTCTACCTTTACTCCACCTTTGTTATGGCTCATAATTTCCGCACAAACAGAGTACATATCATCTAACGCCTCTACAGATACACCGCCTCCTTTTTCTACATCTGCTATATTATCCTGGAGACTAACGATAGCACTTAACACCCTCTTAGTAGGTGTACTAATCATAACTGTAGTATTGTTCTCATCTGCTAAGGTTACGGTTAAATATCTCTTTTTTACATCATTAAAATTTAGTGATTTACTCATAATCCTATACCTCCATAAAAAAAGCAAGGGAGGATTTCCCTCCTTCGCCTTATACATTAACCTTCATCTGTTGTAGTTATTTCTTCGTTATTCTAAATTAAAGTACCCTCATCTGTGGTAGTCATTTCTTCGTTATACTCAATTAAAGTACCCTCATCATCCATAGGCAGACACTTAAACTCAGCATCGATAACGGTTTCTTTATCCTTAGCAAAAGCCAGGCTGAATCCTGCCTGGTTTACACCTCTTACTACTACCCATACGTCTCCATCCTGTGTGTCGTGATGATGGAAACACAAAGCGTAAGATTTACCGTTATTGTTACCTACTCCACCGATTTTTACCGTACGAATACCGTCTTTTTCTGTAACTCTCGCTGTAGAACACATTTTTTCTAATGTTTTTCCATTCCATGTAATGATACCGCTCTTTAGTGTGGCCTCCTCACTAGTGATAATTGTCTTTACAGCTTTTCCTGTATCGTCCTTAGCCTCATACCACTCTCCTTTATATTCCAAAGTAGCCCCACCCTGAATACGTCCTAAAAGTTCGCTCTTATCGTCAAAGTCTTTATATCCTGGAAATCCTTCTTCTGCGTTATATTCCTTTATCATTAAATCCCCGCTGCCAAGAGTGATAACCTCGGCATCTCTTTTCTTTACTTCGCTCATAATGTTCCTCCTATTTTTCCATGTAATCAAAATTGTATATCACCTGGTAAAGTCCCTCGGACTCTAACCAGTACCTTTCCTGTTTTTCATAAGCTATTCCTAAATTATCAAGACTACGCTCTATCCTTTCCTCTGCCTGTTTATCCGGTGTGGCGGAATACAGCTCTATGGTGTAACCATGCTCTTTGATTAAATTAAGGTTATCTGCACCCCTTCTGTCGTAGGAATCCATGTATACAGCATAGGTGGTAGCTGGTGGCTTTAAGAATCTGCATTCTTTAAAGGTCTTTCCCTCAATGAATCCCGCACTGGTTAATACTTCCTTAACCATTTCTGCAAACCTCCTCCACCGCCTGTATATAGCTTTCTATGACTCTTTCACTGGCTATCCTTATAAAGTGTGTACCCTGGGTACGTCCTCCATTCCTTAAAGCATGGCCATTCTCCAGCAAGTGTGATAGTCTGTAATCTGGTCCTTTTACATACCAGATATATTCAGCTCCCATGACTGTTTCAAATTCCTTACGGCTTGTGATAGAGTCCTTATAGTGCTTGCGTCGCTTTCCCACCGGAGCGGTATCCTTGGTTTCTCTCACCAGACGGTCCATGTGCTTTTTTGTTTCTTCCTTTATTTCATCCAGAATCGCCCTGTTATAGCTTTCTAACTCTGCCTCGATAGCCTGGCTCAACTGGTCTACGGAAACGATTGTATTACTCAATATGACACCCCCAGTAATTTCACTGTTTTATGTTTGTTTTTAAAGTCGTCATAATCCGTGATATTAAAATTCACACCATGGTATACAATGCGGTACAGTTGGGTATTGTAGCTGATATCCTCCAAAGCTTTAAAATACCTTACCTCAAAAATCATTTGCCTCTTTCCCTGGATGGCTCCGGCGTTAAGGTATTCACTATCGCTCTTTGCTTTGTTGATATCCGCATGTTATCCCCTCCTTAGTTCCAGACGCAACTGCAGGCTTAAATCGTCCACCAATATCCGGGTATTCCCGGAGATGGCAGAGTTGTCATACAAAGCGGATACAATAATCAAAGCCAGTTCTTTTGCCCTTGGGTCATCCACCGGGTACTCACTACCTATCGAGCCTTTTAGGTATGCATCCGCTGTCTTAATTGCCCTTTCAATATTGTTATTTACCATATCGTCTGCGTAATCAATTCCCAGATAATCCTTAACATCGTCTATCGTAACTACCATACCCTATGACCTCCCTATTCTTTTAAGATGCCGTAGCTTTCGTATCGATATAACCCACTACGTAAGCATTTGTGTCAAGCTCTTTGTAGTCGTCTCTTAAGATAGCTCTGATAAGTGTCATATTCATAGCGAATGCATTGAATGCGCCGATGGTTGCCACATTTGATGCCATAAGTGACATGGACTGTCTGTTGTATCTTCGAATACCTTCTTTCAGATTTCCTACAATAAACGGAATCTTAGTACCCGTTGTTTCCAGTGCTTTGTTTGGTTTCACAGCCACAGGAACCACTACTGTACCGCATCTAAGTGTCAGCTTCGCTGAATCTGTTGGATCCGGATTTAAGAGAGGTCTGCCGTTAGCATCCTTAAGTGTGTCAAGATAGTGCAGACCGTCGTCATTGGTGATAATCTTAGCACCTGCCTTATAGGCCTGTCCTAAAGTTACTGTTACACACTTCTTAATACCGTCAATATCCTTAAAGTCCACCTTAGATTTCTTATTGATGATTTCTAAGATTTTTGCGTTAGCGGTAGCAATATTTGCACGACCTAACCATGAGGTAACCACTTCCATGATATTAGCATCGGAATCTGCAATCAAATCATTGGATACCGGCATGAAACCTGCCCTATCCTGGATAGCATAAGTAATTCTCTCAAATGTTGGCGCTGTAATTTCTTTTGTGATAGCACCGTTTTCATCCAGGTCGATAAATGCGTCTGTATCAGCCAAAGCCTGGTATGTTCTTGCGCCTTTATTGGTGGATACATTCTCTTCTGAGATTTCCGTCAAAAAAGATGTTTCGATTTCCGGCCAATGATTTATCTTTGTTGAGATATCCTCCGGTACCGTGTAACCTCCGTCTGCATCCACCGACTCTACCAGGCTCTTATCGTTTGCGTATGTTCCTGGTGCCATAATCGCCCTTACCTGCTTCGCCAGCATTTCTACGCCTGAAAGTTCCTTATTCCCCTCGCCATTCGCATCTTTCGCTTCTGGATTTTCCGGTTCTGCCGGCGTAGCCGTCTGTGCACCTGCCATCTTCTCAGCCTCGTAGATTTTTCTTTCTGTTTCCACCTCCTTCTGCAAAGCATCGACCTGGTCCATCAGTTCATTTGCCTTTTCAACGTCTTTTTCTTCTCCATCCATGAACCCTTTTGCCTCAAGTGTCAATTTCTGGATTTGAGCCATAAGCTCCCTCATTTTCTTATTCATGTTTGTTTCCTCCTGTTTGAATATATTATTTATTTGCATGAAAAAAGGACTCTGCGTTTTTTATCCTTGCGGATACAATGCGCTGGTCCATTTCTGTGCCCTGGTTATTTTGTTCTGTTTTTTCTTCTACCGGCTTTGTAAACCCGATAGACTTATGTGTCCCTGCCCTTGGCTGCGCCGGTACTGCTACAAAAGAAAGCTCATAAGCTTCCTTTGCTCCATGAAGCAGCATCTTACAACGACGCTTTGTACCTTTTGCACTTCCGTCCTCCACTGTATACTCACGCCCTGGCCAATGTCTGCAATAGTCTTTCATATTGTCTGTTCCACAGATACTACAAATCATTTTTTCCGGCACTGTGGAGGTAGATACCTCTTTCTTGATGCCTCCCTTGATTTCAGCAATCAGGTCCTTATTGGATTCTGTCTTAATCATATAAATTTTGGCACTCACTTCCGTATGCAGCTCATTTAACTCTGTCATTTTATTGGCATCCTGAACAAGCTCTGTGTCATATATCCTTGCAATCTGGTTATCTGCCTTTCTATTATGGTCCTTTAGCATGGTCTTTCCTGGATATATCTTTTTTAAATCCTGTAAAGCTTTTAGATTAAACGGCATGAAATTTCTATCGTCCTGCTCATTGTCCGCAATAGATGCCTTGAAAATAAATACATCCTCTGAGGTAACCGGACTAAGTGTGTATTTGTTGATTTTTTTAAGGTCTGCATCTGTTACCTCTAGTGGTGAAACGTTTGCTAACTTCTGTATGACCCCTGGCAAAGCATCCGGATCATTGTAGGTTACTAACTTCTCATTCTCCATTCTTTTCATCCTTTCCAAGCATTATTTTCGTATTTTCATTGTTTGTAGATTCCTTTTCATACTGTATTCCTGTTAATTCCACCGGAATACTTGCACCGTTTCCTAAGAGACGGTCACCTCCCGGCTTCGCTTCCAGGTCAAGGAGTGCCCTTGCTTCGTTTGGTGTATAAATGAAATTAGACACACCCTTACTCAGCGTGTCTATTTGTGTGGCCAAATCTGCCCTAAGTATCACCGCAATATTGAATTTAAAGTGTAATCCATTATCAATTTCATCTCTTGATAACAGCTTATAAGTAATCTCCTCTTCGTACTGTTTGATTGGATACAATAAGGTATCCACCAAAAAGCTAAGCTGTTGCGCTTCGGCGCTTGCATAGCTTGATTTGGTATAATCTCCTATCTGGCTTGGTTTGATTCCAAAAGCGGATGCAATTTGCAATGCGGTATACTGTCTTACTTCCACAAACTGATTGTCTGCCAGCTTTACATTCAAAGGATTCAAGCTAAATCCCAAAGGAATCGGGATAATATTCTCAATTCCCTTATCTTTAAGTCCACCCTTTGCGTAGCTTTCTGTCATTCTCACCAGTTCCTCCACATTGGCATCATTTAGAGACCCTGTATAATTCAATACCGCCTTGGCCGTAAAGCCGGAATCGTACATTTTATTCAGCATCCTTTGTGACTTCACACCACCCCCTATGGTGGTCTTAAGCTGTTCCCTGACACTGATACCTACCAGGCCATCTAATGTATTGCTTGTTTTAAAATGTAAAATCTCCTCCGAGCCAAACAAATAGTTATGCCCACCATGGGAATATTTATAATATACATCCGGCTGGTCTGCCAGTACTTTGGCATCGTCATAGTATACCGTTACCTGTGCACTTGGCAGTATCCACAGCTTCATATCTTTTCCTGCTCCCCGAATCCATACATATGCATTTCCATAATGATTTCTGTTATACTCTACCGTGCTCCAGAAGGTGGTAGCCGTCATGTAAGGATTTGGTCGGTCGTGCACAGGATAATACAACGGATTCTCTCTGCACACTGCCACACCATTCTTATCATTATACTTAAGTAACTTAAGTGGCAGTTTCCCCATGGACTCGCTAAGCACCTTCATACATGCAAAATAGGTTGCTTCCGATAAGGCACCCTCGTCTTTTCCCTCCGGGTCAATTCCCAGAAACTTATATAGATTATTCAGTTCTATGGTCTGCCTGTCTGACTTTGTCAATACTTTCCATGCATTGGACAACCTTTTACTAAAATTCACCTTTCCTCACCTCCTTTAAAATTTATCACGATTTCCACCCCATAGCTCTAAGGTACTTGTCAAGCTCACTTTCCACATCTACCACTACGGCTGTCTTATTCTTAAGCATTACCGCATGGGAATCCACACAGGCATCTACTGGGTCAATTCTCTTAAATCTTTTTCCCGGCTTTTTGTCTACCTTTATCTCGTCAAAGCTGTTTCGTACCGTGGATGCGTTTAAAAAGCTCCACGTAAGCAATTCATTGTGTGCGTTATATTCAATATCCTCACTCTTTACAAGGAGCTGTATATCACAGGTAGCATCGTTTAGGCCTTTACAGGACTGTTGAATTACCACAACCGGACATCCAAATTCTTCCAGGTCACTTAAGATTCCATCTGCATTATGTGGGTCAATTCCAATTCCTAAGAATTTAAGATTGTACTCCTCCATTATTCTTTTCAGGTCCTTTATAATGAATTTATAATCATTTTTAAAGTCCCCTTCCCCTCCGGTTACGGTGATAAGTTCCATCTGTTCCCACAAATCGTATGGTGCCAAGTCTGTTTCAATGTGTTCCATTAACCTTCCTCTTGGCATAAAGCTGTGAGAATAAAAGTAATATTTTGTTTTTCCATCCACAGTATATGGTATTTCTATACTGTATGTAGTTAAGTCCCCACCGCTTGAAAGGTCCAAACCTACCCAGCATTCGCTTCCCTTAAAGTCCTCTAGCGTTCGCTCTGTTCCACATTTCTGCCATTTATCTGCGTTGATAAACTGGTTGTCCGTGTTCTGAACCCACATATTTAGAGATTTGATTAAAAAATCCCTTAGGTCACTTCCCCCCATATCTTTCGCTGTCTGTGCATCCGCCTTAAGTATTTCAAACAGTTCCTCATTCCCTGGTGCACAGATAAAAGGATTTGCCTTAACCCAGTTTTTTTCATCCCATATATCATCTTCCGGATCCAATGCATAAATGTCCACAAAAAAATCCTCGGCAGTCGCTTGACTGCGGAGGATTTTTATAGCATAATCATCCATCTCCTTACAAAAAGAATTGATATCATCTCCTCTTGTTGTAATCATACTAACCAGGGTTTCATCCAGTGCCCTGGTACCATTATATAAAGCTTTATATATCTTATTATCCTTGTGCTGGTGTATTTCATCCACCGATGCAAAGATACTTCGAAAACCGTCCTCTAAGCCTCCCTCTCTGGATAATGCCTCGATAGTACAGTGTGTCTCCAGGGCTTCTATTGTGGACTTATAATCCATTACTTTAAAGTATTCATTCAAGTCCGGGTCTACGGTAATGAATTTACTCATTTCTTCCCAGGCAAGACGGGATTGTCTTTTTTTGGTGGCTGCGGTGAAGAGTTTACCGTATGCATATCCACCAAACCCAGAGATATAGGTACCCATAATACCGTTTTCAAAGGTTTTTCCGTTCTGTCTTGCTACGGATTTGTAACGACGTCTGAATCTTCTCTTATGATTTGATACCTTAAACCATCCGAAGGTACAACCTAAATCAAACGCCTGGGAATCTAATAATACCACAGGCCTTGGTTCTGTACCCTCCGCTATCGTCAGTGTCTCTGCGTAACTGATTACCTCCTCAGCTTTCGCAGGATCATAATAGTATGGGAAATCTTTTGTCCTCTCTCTTTTGAGGTCATTAAGGTGGCGCTTACAAGCTAACTTATGTAACTCCCCCGCTGCCACCTTACCAGCTACGACCTTACGGGCGTATTCGGTTACTCGGTCAGTTAATACCGCCGATACGTCAGCCATAAGACCGCCCCCTTTTAATTACTTATTTCAACCCATTCCATATTTTTAGCAAATATTAATTCATCTCCATTATATAAATCATAAGTACAGCCAATTATAGTTGCTGTACTTGGAATTGCAACATACTTGTTAGAACCAGTCGCATTTGGTGCTAAACTCCAACTAGTAGCACCTTTGTCGGCTGTTGTTCCATATGTCATAAAAACACTCTGGTCTACTCCTCCTACGTTGTGATACCATCTGTTATGTCCTTTATCTGCTGTTCTATCCACCATTTTATTTAAACGTTTTCCAGTCCAGTACATTGTTACTGTGTCTGTAGCACTATCATAGAAAAGAAGTTCTCCACCATTTTCCTTATCTGTCAAATCATAAGTGCCACTAGTAGAATTATTTATTTTTCCTAAATTATTGAAATTTATCTCTTGTATTGTTGGAATATCTCCACCTTCTTCTGATATAGAAACTGTTACTTCACACGTCGCACTTTTACTTCCACAAGTTGATGTTATTGTTGTTGTACCTGTCTTAATTGGAGTAACAACACCATTTAAAACTGTGGCAACTGTTTCATCACTAGAAGTCCATGTTACTGGCTGTGTACAATCCACTGGTGTAACTGTCGCTGTTAATGTTTGTGTTGTAGTATCAGTAAACTCCAACGTTGCATTGTCTAAAGTTATTCCTGTGCATTCAATCAAGCTTGTAACAGATACTGTTACACTACAAGTTGCACTGTGGCTACCACAAGTTGCTGTAATAGTTGTTATTCCATTAGAAATCGGCGTTACAATTCCCTTATCTACTGCAGCAATTGTACTATCTCTTGTAGACCAAATAACGGTATCCGTTGTATCTTCTGGTTCTACCGTAGCCACAAGTGTTTGCGGTTCTAATGTGCTAAATGATAAAGTGTCTTTATCCAAACTTATTCCTGTACAAGCAATTGGTTCTTGCGGTGCTGTTGGTACATCTGGAATTTCATAATTTCCTTCGTACCAATACGTGGATTCTGTACTTCCATACAGATTAAATCCGCCCCACTTTACCCTTGCAAATGGTGTTGCAATTCTGGTTTCGCATATTGTCCAATTTTCGCCATCATCAGAAATATATGTGCTAAATAACCCTCCATCAATACCAATAATATCATAATATCCTGTGTCTGTGTGTTTAGTTGCTGCAGTCAATGATGTAATAGGGTTTTGTGAACAAACCATCACATATTCTTTTCCCCACACATTATCTGCGTCTTTGGTTCTAAATTTTGCATAATATGGCTGTGTCCTGTCTTTCATTTCTGCGTATTTGGTGAGTGGTAAATCTAATCCAACGTATTCACCTAACGCCTTACTCGTCGGCTCACAATAATATCTATTAACAAGATTAAACTCTCTCTGTCCATTGTCCCACCAAAAAGTTGATACAGGAGTTTTTAGCGCATCTACCTTTTCTCTTAATTCTTTCGCATAAGTAGTAGAATCCGCTGGGCTTACACCACATTCATCCATGATTGCACCGATACCATGCTCATTTACGTATGAACTTAATTGCGATACTGTTCCGCTTGCATTTCCGCTATAATCGTGACCAGTTGCAAGGAGCTTGTCTGTTGCTGTATCTTCAATCCCGTCCATTCCCATCAAAGCAAGTCCGGCATAGTTTGGCAATACACAGAATCGCTTATCATTATTACCTCCACTGTTTCTCACAATTCGTAAGAACTCGTTGTGGAACTTCTTTGCAACTGCTGTTCTGGTTGCATTTGCTGTCATACTCTTATTGTAATCACAAGCTTCGTTCATATCTTCAAACAAAAGCTTGTAACCGTAATCTTTAAAGTATTCAGCAACCTGTTTCCATACGTTAGCAAAATACTTCATACTAGATAACTCTCTGGCATCATCTAGTATCAGCCTGGTTGTGTTGGTTCTTGCGTACCCGTCGTGGTGCATATTTATGATGCAATATAACCCATTACTTATAATTAAATCTACCACTTCTCTTACTCTAGCAAGCCATTCATTGGATACTCTACTGTAGTTATCATCATACAGGTTATACCAAGTTACCGGCAACCTTATTGCTGTCACTCCGATACTTGCTAAATATTTTATAAGATTTTCTGTTACCGACAGATTTCCCCATAGTGTTTCATAGAATTGTACTTGGTCACACAATGGGTTTGGTATAGCATAAGAGCCTTCACTACCTCTCTTGCAGGAATCAAAGTAATTTCCAAGATTATATCCAATTTTCATTTCTGACATTACTTCGATTGAGCTTTTTGTAAATCCGCTTGCGTCATACAATGGATTTACAATCTTATCCAGTGGATTTTCTGTTAAATACTTATTTACTACACTCTCAATCTGTTCCTCTGTTACAGCTCCACCGCTGCCACCTTCACCATCTTTACCGTCTTTACCATTGGTCACATGAAATGTTGTTGTTCCACCATCGTCAAATGTAATTGTATAGGTATCAACCAGCCCATTTGTTGATGTTTTTTCGATGGAATAAATACCAACACCGTCCTTACCAGTAAGTCCGTCCTTGCCTGGTGCTCCTGGGTCTCCTTTGTCTCCTTTGATAGCTCCAGCACCCTTCATGGTTTCCTCCATTCGTTTTTCCAAAGCTCCATATACCTTCTTATCCATTCTCTACACCTCCCTAATTCCAGCTTACGCCGTCGTAGGTGTAAAGCGTCTTAGTAGTATAATCAAAGGCACTGCTTCCTGGTGGAATGTCCGTCGGTAAATCTTCTATGATACACCCCAGTGCACTACTCATACCGTAGTTGTGGGCGTTATTCAATCCTGTCTTTTGCTCAAGCCAATATTTTGGTTTTGTATCGTCCATCCTGTTTCCTCCCTATCCCACACTTTTTTCAAATTTCTTGAACTTATTCTCTTTCTTTGTGTCTTCTTTATTTACTTCCGGTACCACCAGTTTACACCTGCTGGATATGGTAAGCCCTAAGTCGTTGGCCGCTCCCCTTACCATCTTAAAATTACGCTCCTGGATTTTACTCCAACCGTCATACAGTTCCGGATCAGCTTTTACCTCCGCTGTCCGTAATTTCTTTGTGGCATGGACATAGCTGTCATTAGCTGTGATATACCTTGCCAATGCATCTACGTCCGTCTCTCCCATTATTTTTAGCTTTTGAAGCTGTGAAGATATCTTGTAAAATTCATCTTTTTGTTTTTTTGTCAAGTAGTCCGGAGCCACGATATTGTCAGCAATTGGCTTAACCTCACTCTGGTTACGCTCCTGTATCTCAGCCTTTGTTAAGTGCTTTGCCCCTCTGGCCTGTACTACTTCCACCGGTAATCTAGGTCTTGCCATGCTATCGCCTCCGTTACTCTTAATATTGATATTCTACAAGTATAGTTCTACTTATAGCAGTATAATATTTTGTATCATCTCCGCATTTCACCTTGTAACATTTACCTTTTTTTACATAATCATATGGCATAACACCCAAAAACGTTTTTAATTGTTCATATTCAGCTTTGTGATTATTAATGTATTCTATATCTTTCGATGAGAATGATTTGTTATTTACGTCATGTCTTCTTATGTAGACGTCTGAAGCCAATAGTGTATAACTCCTACTAGTGTATTCATAGTCTTCACTGTTTGAATCTATGTAATTATTCGCAGTCTCTTCCTCAAACCTCCTCCAGAAATCATCATACGTCGGACCATTAAGACTAGTTCCATAATAATATCCTGAACGTAATTCCGGAGGAACAAGATCATCATATCTCATTGGCATTTTTATAAAAGCGTCTTTGAAATAATCATCTGTTTTTTTAGCTAATAAGTCGCATCTATAAAGCTCATAGTTAAATTCATTCTTATTTCCTAATACTATTATATATTCTGAATTTTCAACATAATATAAACTTGTAGATCCCACAGTTATTGTATATGTGTTTGTCTCTTCGTTAAAACTTCTGGTTATATCAGTAGTATAGTAATATGTCCCACCAACGTTTAACCCTGTTTTTGCTGTTGTATAATTTAAACTAGTTTCATTATCATTATTAACATATTGATAATATAAGTCATGTGCTCTAACGATTGCGTGATATTCATTTCCATTGAAGCTATAAACACGTTCCGAAAAATGTTCATACTGTACACCATTTTTGTTTTCATATGTTTTTATATCTCCTGTAGGAATAAAACCAAAAGCATCTATAAGCTTATTATTCAATTCTGACATTCTTTCCGCAATGATTTCTTTCACGATATCTTTATCCGCATTTGTTTTAGCTTCACATACTGCCTGTTTGCGTTCTTCTTCTGTCATATCATCGCTTATCCCAGGATTTATAACACGTGATTTAGAAATTGAATCCAATGTTATACTTTTATACCACTGTGTCGATGGTGATAGTTCATAAAATCTTGCCGCTCTTATCATACTCTCACTATCTTCACTAACTTTACCATTAGATTCCACATAATCCTCTAATGTCATTGATTCATTTATATACACATTCCTGGCGTGTGTGATTGGTAATATCTGCTCGTCGTTTACATCTGTCAATACTACATCTCTTATCATATATCACACCTCCTACAATGTATTGACCATATTATTGTATTCCTTAGTCTTGTCAACCCCCATGACACCATTTGCTTTAATATAGTCCTCCAACGTCAAACTGTCATTGATATACACGTTCCTGGCGTGTGTGATTGGTAATATCTGCTCGTCGTTTACATCTGTCAATACCACATCTTTACTCATATCTCACCCCTCCTACAATGCTTTGACCCTATTATAATATTCATTCGCCTGTTCTACCCGGTTTTTAGAGTCTTCAAGAACTGTTTTTGCATCTGATAGATTGCCTGATGCTACTCCCCTTAGGCGTCTAGCCTCTGTTATCTCTTGTCCATGAACTTCACTCGCTGCATTGCAGGCATTAAGATGATCAAGTACACTTTTTCTTGTATTTCCACTTACCGTGATTCCCTCTTGTGCTACAGTTATTTTTTCGTTTATTTCAATCATCATCGCTTGCCCTAAAGTTGCTTCCGTACCTCCTTCCAGTCCTCCTTTTTCCTCCGCTATTGCCTGTGCTGCATTTACCGTCGTTACAGCTTGATTGTAGTTTCTTATAGCACTTTCGTAATTATTTATTGCATTCAGTGCTTGTGTTCCAGAATCTCCTGTTATCTCATTTACCATTGCTTGTATCAATATTTTTATGTCAGCTTTATCAATATTAATGCTTTTTTGCATATCACTCATATCTTTTTTCGTATCTGCTTTGAATTGGTTCACATCATTTTCCATATTTGTTTCAAATTCTTCATTGATTTCCCGGATGCACTTTTGTACCTTCTCTGTGAACTTCGCCTCGTTATACTCAAATTCATTTACATCTTTTACCTGCACAAATGCCAGCTTTTCACTAAATTTCTGTGCTAATTCCAGCATTTTGTGATAAACATCATCCTTTTCCTCGTCCGTTAAGTCTCCCGGAAACTCGTCGTTTAGGCTGGCATTCGCTACACCATCCTTGATGGTATAAGCCAACAGATTAGAAGTCTTCACCTGGTTGTTTCGGTTAGTGCCTGTTACTCCAAAGTATATTTTTCCGTTCTCTCTCATAATAGAGTTTGGTATGCTGCAGGTTCCTGTTCCGTCTACCATGGAATAGCTTAGCACACCTTTTTGTTTGAAAAATACACCTACTTTTACATAGCCGTTCCAGGTCTCGTCACATTCGAAAACCACACTATCCAGGTTCTGGTCTCCCTGGGATATCTCCGGTTTATTTACCCATGTCAACACCTGGTCGGTACATTTTACTTTTATTTTGCTCATTTGCTCGCTCCTTTTTGGTAGTAAATTTCATTTAGGGAGTTTTTGCTACAAAACAGTCCCCCTGTATCGTTATCCCCTTAAATGCTCTATACTTTTTTACCCACCCCTGCCTTATACGCAATTTTGTGGATAAATCAGCACCTTTCATTCGTTTCTAGGTGTGTTTCATATATTTTTCACGTTTCTTAAAGCGCTCATGCCTTTCATTGTGACATTTCACGCACAATAGCTCCAAATTATCATAATCCAGTCTAAGTTCCCAGCCTATGTCTGTCTGTATCGCCTGCTTATGATGTACCTGTGTAGCCATAGCTCCACATACTTCACATCTATAACCTTTGTCCTGGCTGTACTTAGCTGATAGTGTACGCCATTCAATACCGTTATAAAAGCGTAGGTACTTTGGGTCTCTCTTTTTATTGTATCTCTGATTCGCCTTATCTGTAGCTTCCTTACGTCTTGCCTCCCTCTCTTCCTCTACAATAGGAGCGCACTTACTACAATATGCAGACCCATACTGTATAAGGTTCCCACATCTGTTACAACTCTTTAATAACACAATCTCACTCCTTTGTATCTGTTACAGCCAGACAGTAAAAGCCCCGCTGCCTGGCTAGGAGGTGTAATCTATGAAACCCTTTACGGATTACAAAAAAAGAAGTGTATC
>CACXGE010000050.1 GCA_902767135.1 uncultured Lachnospiraceae bacterium
ACCACAGGTGTCTCTGTTACCACCGGATTCTTTGTTGGAACCGGTGTGCTTGTTGGCATAACAGAAATTACAGGTTTTTCTGTTACCGCCGGTGTAACTGATGGAGCAATTGTAAGATCCGGAACATCCAGAATTTCAACTTCTCCTGTTTCAAAGCAAGGATTCATATTATTGCTTTCATCTACTACATATACCTTAAAGGTGTATTTACCCGGTTCAGTAGCAACAAAGCTTGCATTATCCAATGGATCATACGTTTTTACAATTACTTCTTCTCCATTCAGTACATAGCTGAACATATACTGTGGTGTTCCCTTTGCTCCTGTTGATTCAGCCCTTAATACATAGGTATCACCAATCTTGTAACGTCCGTCGGTTGTATGACAGCTTACAAAGAATTTTGTCAATGTCAAATAAGACTCATCTGCACCCTGTATAGGTGTCGGTGTTACTGTATTAATTGGTCCGTCTGTTGGTACTACTGTTGGTTCAACGCTTGGTGTTGGCACATCGCCATCTTTCTCCAAGTCATAATCTTTTGTAACTGTTGCTGTTTTACCTGTACTGTCAGTTACTACCACCTTGATTTGGTGTGCTCCCTCTGAGCCATACTGCCATGTATAAGTGTTTTTATCACTATTCTGTACAGATGTATTATCTACAAAGAACTCATAGCTGTATGGTGCTGTTCCACCGTTTGCGATAGCTTTGATTTCCAATGCAGTTGAGTTGTACTGTGGAGCAGAACGGTCTGCACCGAAGTTAACATTTAAATCACCACCCTGAATTGGGGTTGGTTCTGCTGTTGGTGCTACTGTTGCTGTTGGTGCTACTGTTGGTTCTGTTGTCGGTGTTGGAATTTTCGTTACTACGTTTCCGCCTCCGTTATTTAATTTACCAACGCTTGCTAAAGGTACTGTAATGATATCTAAATCTTCCTTTTCATAGGAAGTATTATCACCTGCTCTGTAAGGTTCCATTGTATTATCTAACATAGATGGGTCATGTGGAACACAGTCAAGTGCTGATTCCTGTCTTGTACCAAGTCCCATAATACCAATACCTGTATTTGTCAGATAATTTTTGTCAATTCCAAGTACTTTTAATGGAATTGTATACAAGAAGAAAGTATCATATTTTCTATTATGTCCGTTACCATCTGTCATAGCATCTACATACTTTGATGCATCATGGGCATCTGAAACACTGCTTGAACCTTTCAAATGCATAATCTGTGGAGAGATACTTCCATCTGTTATGGTATAACTAATTCCGTTATCTTTATATGACAGGCAATATTCTGGATCATAGCTTGCTACTCCATCTTCTTTTGCAAGGAATAATCCCGGTGTTCCGGTTCCTTTTGCACTTCCCACAAACAAATGGTCGATTCTTGTCTCATATTGTGTATTCATCTGCCAGATACCCTTGCCATCTTCTGACTTACCTGTTAAAGGAGTTTTATTTCCGACATTCATTGCAAGAACAACGGGAACGTCTGACATTTTTCCACCATCTAAAAGGGAATTTTCTCCATCTCTCTGCCAGGTATCTGTAGTATTTACCATTTCCAATCCTACATAAAGATTTGTGTCATCCCATGCCGCATATAAGCCATAGCAGTCAGCTACGCTGTTTTCATGGGCACCATTCCATGTATTCGGAACATCCCATGCTCCAGAACGAGCAACTAACATATCCTGAGTAAAATCATTCATACTTGTAATAGTTGCTTCTTTTCCAACTCCTCCATTAGGATTTGTTGCATAGTATGCATCAGACTCTGCTGCTGCATTTGCTGTTACTTCTTCTACAACTGCTTCTTCCTCAGCACCGGCATTTAACGCTGCCTGATTAGAAGATGCTACATATTCTTTTGTATAACTGAATGTCTTTTCTACTGTTTTTCCATTGCCTTCTGCAGTTACCTTAACAGTAACAGTGCTGTCTGCAATTTTACCTTTACCAATAACTACATCTGCAGTACCTGTAAATTCTTTTACAGGACCGTTGTCTACGCTGTAAGTTCCTTTTTCTGCATTTTCCAGAGTAAGTTTAACTGTCTGTGTTTCTGTGGAGAAACTGCTACCATCTTCAAGAGATGTATTAATCTTAATCTCTGTTGGTGCTGTTGTTGCTGTTGGTGCTGTTGTATTGGTTGGTACCGGTGTATTGGTTACTTCACTTACAGGAACCCCTTTCCAACCATCAGCTTCACTATATGTATATGCTTTACCAGCTGCATAATCATATCCACAGCTCTTACCAGCTTCATCCTTAGGTGTCTGATTTGTTCCGTCTGTAAAGATTACTTTACATGCTGAAACGCTGCTTTCAAAGGTATAAGAATAAACTCCGTCGCCCTCATCCTTCATAGCTGTTCCAGGCCATTCTCCGGTTATCTTTTTCACTGTAGTTCCATCTTCATATGCATAGATTTTTGCCGAACTCCAGCTGCTTGGTTTTGTAAAGTAGACTGTGTTCTTTTCTAACTTTCCTGCTTCCTTCTTTGTATAAGTGAAAGTCTTTTCTGCTGTCTGACCGTCTGTACCTGTTACAATAATTTTAACTGTTACAGATTCTCCAAATGCTTTACCAGCACCCAGTGTTTTTTTGATACTTTCAGTAAATTCTTCTGCTGCTCCACCGTCAATTGAGATGGTTGCCTTTGTTGCATTCTTTAAAGCAAAAGTTACATCTAATGTATCTGTTGTGAAGCTTGAACCATCTGCCACGGATGCTGTAACAGAAGGATTTGTTGTTTTTTCTTCATAAATAACAGCAATACCGCTGCTACCTACAGGACCAGAAATAGTAGAAGATGTTACTGTCCATTGGCCTCCGGAAACTTTATCTGTGTAAGTACCCGGTTTTGTAAGACCACCGCCATTGGCAACGCTTACATTTCCGCTTCCGCTTGCTTTTACAATAACAGCTCCGCTTTCACGGCATACTGCTGCTGCATCAGAACCTGCTACATAATATTCCCTTTCACCAACTGCATTATTATGGAATTTATTTACTTCTGCAACTTCTTTTGCCGTAAAGTGTGTACTTCCCTTTGCGCCAGCCTTAATCCTTGTTTTTTCTGTCTCTAACGGACGTGAATAATAAAGTGCTGATGCATCTGCTCTGCTGGCTGCGATGGCATACGCACGGTCGATTATATTCTGATCAAGATATTTCGTCCAACCGCCTTCATTTGTATCATTACAATATGTATCGTGGCTTTCGCCCCAATATACCAGCTTATTTGAACTTATTCCCTTAGCATTCCATACTCCTGTACTACTCGGAACTTTTCCATCTCTGAAATCACCGCATAACCTGCTACCATAATTATTGTCAGTTACAGACATATACTCTGTATATTCTTTCATTAATTTTTTAATATCTTCATTATCTGTAGCATTCGATGGACCTTCCAAAATTTCTCCATATTGATAGAGTCCCTGAGCCGCCATTTTCGGCCAGAACTGACTTCCGTCTTCGCTTGGAAGTCCAATATGTTTCGCTGTATCCCAACGAATACCATCTACACCAACGCCTTTTAACTCAGCGAGATAACCGGCTATGATGTCCTGCAGCTCTGTATTTTCGGTTACCAAATCACGCATACCAACGTTACAATGCGTTACCAGATAACGATTATTCCAATCATCCGAACTCATATCCGAACTGCTTCTATTGTTCCATCTGAAAAATTCTGCTTTTTTCAGATTGTCATCGATTGGTCCATTATGTCCGTCCATACCTCTTGTATGGTTTCCGATTACGTCTACAACAATCTTAATGCCATATTTATGCGCCTCATCACACAAAGCTTTTAACTCTTCCTTAGTTCCAAGTGGATTGCTTGCAATGGCAAAACCCTGTGGCTGATACAAATAATACCACTCTGAAAAGCCGTCATCTCTCTGTGCAGGTGAAGTCTGTACTGATGTAAAACCTGCTTCTGCAATGTTTTTAAGTTCTGCTTTAATATCATTATACTTCCAGTCAAAACAATGCAAGATTACTCCATCCTGAATATTATCAGCAAGTCCATAATCAGAGGCAGCGTTTACTGTTTCTTCTGATACAGCTGCTTCGCTTTCCGCTTCTACCGTCTGTGTTGCTTCCTGAGCATGCACAGTGCTCAAACCTGTTCCCATGTTGCTAATCAACATAGAAAGTGCCAGCACTACGCTAACAGTATTACGGAAAAATTTAAAAATGCGCTTTTTATGCATTTTCCTTCCTCCCTTTAAAAAAAATTAAGTATTTGGTACGTTTTTATTTTTATTATACTTCTTTTTCGATATTTTGTATATATTTTTTTTATTTTTCAAATATTTTCTACCTTTTTGCCAATCATTTCTATTATAGTACGAGTCGGATTACACAAATTCATTTTTCTAAAATCCCCTCTATTTACAATACATTCGATACTTTTTTCCTAATTTTTTCATTTTCTTCATTTTATTCTTAAAAACTAGTTCAATCGACTTTTTTGTGCAATTTACACAATTCCGCAACATATATACGCATTTCAAATCAAACATTGACTTGTTTGTATTTACGTAGTATTATTTTATTGTAAGTACTGACTCATTTTATAACATTTAAATTTTTGAAAGGGGCTATAAAGCATGAAAACAAACAATTTTTTCAAAAAGTCATTCACAATTATTATGGCATTTGCAATGTTATTTAGCTTATTTGGAACTTCCAATACGACGGTGACAGCAAATGCCGCTGACCTTCCTGTCAAGATGTATTATTGCGACAGAGTAGCAACCGTAAAATATACACAGGATAATTGGGCAACTTGTCAGGAGGCAGCATTGAGCTATTCTTCCGATTATATCAATAATTCTAACTACGAAAATTGGACTGTTACATTGAATCTGAATGAAAATAAAATGGATTCCTTCCATTACTATGTAACCTACCAAGTAAATGGTCACACCTACATAGATAATAATTTCGGAGCCAATTATAACACAAGCCATTATTTACCTTTAGGTTCTTAATAGCCAGATAATGAAAATGGGGGGTTCGCTAAAATGCGAAGCACTCCCCATCAGGTAGACAAATAAAAATATATTTTTTTCTGCCGGCAGACATAAATCTGTTGGCAGTTTTTTTATGCAAAAAACTCCACGCACTTTTGCATGGAGTTTTTCTTTATATTATATTTAATTATTTTAATTTCCAGATATCTCTGTTGTATTCAGCGATTGTTCTGTCTGATGAGAAGAATCCAGCCTTAGCAATATTTGTAAGCATCATCTTCTTCCACTTGTTCTGATCTTCATAATCCTTGAACATCTTGTCCTTTGTAGCAATATAATCTTTGATATCAAGTAATGTCATGAACCAGTCTTTGTTAATTAATTCTTTGTGAAGTCTTTCTAAGTTTTCTTCGTTACCTTTAGCAATTACTTCATCACTTACGATAAAGTCTACGATTTCTTTAATCAATGGATCTTCATCGTAGAAGTCCTTAGATACATAATCAGCCTTTTCGTAATGCTTGATAACTGTATCTGAATCTTCACCGAAGATGTAAATATTGTCATCTCCAACTAACTGATGGATTTCAACGTTAGCACCGTCTTCTGTACCTAATGTAACAGCACCGTTTAACATAAACTTCATGTTACCTGTTCCTGATGCTTCTTTAGAAGCTAAGGAAATCTGTTCGGAAATATCACAAGCTGGGATTAATTTTTCAGCTTTGCTTACATTGTAGTTTTCAACCATAACAACTTTCATGTATGGTGCAACATCCGGATCATTGTTAATGATTTCAGATAATGTAAGGATTAAATGAATAATATCCTTTGCGATAACGTAAGCTGGTGCAGCCTTTGCTCCGAAGATGAATGTAAGTGGAGTGGTTGGCTTGTTACCTTTCTTAATATCTAAGTACTTGTAGATGATGTATAATGCATTCATCTGCTGACGTTTGTACTCATGTAAACGCTTAATCTGAATATCGAAGATAGCGTTTGGATCAATTTCTACATTCTGTGTTTCTTTCAGGTATGCAGCTAATTCAGCTTTCTTACCTTTCTTGATTTCTTTAATCTTATCAAGAACTTTCTGGTCATCGATATATTTTAATAAGTCTTCTAACTTTTCAGCATCTTTCTTGAATCCGTCACCGATTAACTCTGTGATGTAGGATGCTAATTCAGGGTTACAGCTTAATAACCATCTTCTGAATGTGATACCGTTTGTCTTGTTATTGAATTTTTCAGGATAAATCTTATAGAAGTGATTTAATTCTGAATCCTTCAAAATTTCTGTATGAAGATAAGCAACACCGTTTACACTGAATCCATAGTGGATATCCATGTGTGCCATGTGTACTCTATCGTCTTTATCAATAATCTGTACTTTTTCATCTTTGTACTTAGCAGCTACTCTCTTATCTAATTCCTTGATGATTGGAACTAACTGTGGAACAACTTTTTCTAAGTATTTTAATGGCCATTTTTCCAAAGCTTCTGCTAAGATTGTATGGTTTGTATAAGCACATGTCTTAGAAACGATTTCAATTGCTTCATCCATAGAAATTCCTTCAGCCTTTAACAGACGGATTAATTCAGGAATTACCATACTTGGATGTGTATCGTTAATCTGGATTACTGCATGGTCATATAATTTGTGTAAGTCATATCCTTTCGCTTTTGCATCTTTTAAGATTAACTGAGCACCGTTACTTACCATGAAGTACTGCTGATAGATACGAAGTAAGTTACCAGCTTCATCACTATCATCTGGATATAGGAATAATGTAAGGTTCTTAGCAATGTCTTCCTTATTAAATGAAATTCCGTCTTTTACAATACTTTCATCAATGGTTTCTACATCGAATAAACGAAGCTTGTTTACACCGTTTTCATAACCGATTACATCGATGTCATAAAGCACAGATTTTACTTTGCAATCACCAAATTCAACATCGAAGCTGATATCTGTCTTATTTAACCAAGACTGATCTTCAATCCAGTCATTCTTTGTTTCTTTCTGTAAATTCTTTTCAAATACCTGCTTAAATAAACCGAAGTGGTAATTTAAACCGATACCTTCTCCTGGTAAGCCAAGTGTTGCAATAGAATCGATGAAACATGCAGCCAAACGTCCAAGTCCACCATTACCTAAAGATGGTTCTGGTTCAATCTCTTCAATTTCGCTTAACTTCTTTCCGTTGTCAGCAAGAACTTTCTTTACTTCATCATAGATTCCCAAGTTGATTAAGTTGTTAGATAATAACTTACCAATTAAGAATTCGGCAGAGATGTAATAAATCTTCTTATCTCCTTCGATTGCCGGTGTCTTTGCTGTCATGTCCTTTGTCAAGTTCAATAAGCTGTAGTAAACTTCTGCATTTGAACAAGCTGCAATGTCTTTTCCATAGTTCTTCTTGGTTAATTCACTTAACTGTTCCTGTAAACTCATTTGGTTCCTCCTTTTGAAACTGAAAATTTACTTTTATTTATTTATAAAATTATTTTCCCTGTTACATTTGAAAGAATAACATAGGAAAACGTTTTCCGCAAGTGTTATTTGAAATATTTTTGTAATATTTTTGTTTTTTTACATTTTTAATAGTATGTAACGGTCATTTCTCTTTGATTTTTGTATAGATTCTACAATTTCCGTCTTCTTATCATACCCTATTTTCCTACTGTCAACAGATAATATCCTGATAATATAGTTTCACAAGCCTGTGTTCTACAATACGGCTTCTGCCTTTTTCCCCGGAAAGTAACAGACAGATTTCCTCCACTGCCACCTGTGATATCCTGTAGAAATTTTGTTTTACCGTAAGCATCTGCTTTCCTACATACCCCATCAGTGTAATCCCATCAAAACCACACACCGGGCGGAAAATATCGATATCAATACAGGCATTCATGGCACCAATGGCCATTAAATCAGAAGCACATACAATCAAATCTGCCTCTCTTCCATATTCCATGGCGATGTTCCTTGCCTTAAGCTCACTGAAATCACCATAGCAGATTTTGACCTTTAAATCTTTTTCCCTTGCCAGTTCCTTTATACCCTCCAGACGACAGTCTGTAACGTATCCATTTTTTTTACCAGCAATATACAGTATATTTTTGGAATTGTCATCAATCACTGCCCTCTTTGCCACATCGTACTGTGCCTTTGCATTATCAACCCAGACAGAAGATGTATTTTCATTTACAAAGGGAGCATCCACCACCACACATTTAAACATCTGCATATTGATTAACTGGTGGAACACTTCATCTTCCTTTGACAATCCATAGAATATCATTGCAAAAATGCTTTGGGACTGAAAGTATCGAACAATCTCATCTAGTTTCATCCCTTCTAACATAGAGTAAAATATGGTAACTACTTCAATGTTTTTCTCCCGTGCCTTGTTCATGGCACCAGACAGGTATTGCATGGTAATTTCATCAATGGCCTGGGTCTGGGTGTTTAAATTTACTACCAGACCAACCCGGGCATACTGTTTTGAGGATAATGCCGCTGCAATTGTATTGGGAACATAATGTAATTCATCAATTGCCTTGCGCACTTTTTTCTTTGTTGTTTCACTGACATTTGGGTAATTGTTTAACACTTTTGAGACAGTGGATATCGCAACCCCTGCATAGTCAGCCACCTCTTTTATCGTTACCATAATTTTACTCCTGCTCTAGAATACTGTTATACTACAAACGATTCATAAATCGAACTGCACCGTTGGAATTTGGGTTTTTCTTTCTCTCCGGCTCAATGGCCTTTGGTTTTGCAATGGAACCTGCCAATCCATTAGAAAGCTCGTCTTTACAATTTTTGCAAAAACGTCCTGTCTTAATGGTAGTTCCACAATTTTCGCATTCGATTCCTATAGGGGAATCTGATGAAAATGCCAGTCTTTCCTCTCGTATCCACTGTTTGATCTGACTTACGTCCACCTCATTTGCCTCTGCCACTTCATTGATTCCTGCATTTTTGTTATCTCTTACATATTCTCTTACCTGGAAGAACTTTTCTTCCAGCTTTTCCACACATTTAGGACAGATAGCTCTGCCCTGTCCCATATAATTAAACAATTTCCCACATGATCTACAATTTCTTACGTCCATACCCTTGTCCTCCTAATTTATTCCGCTGGTACCCAGACAAATAAAATATACCTCAGAAACGCCATGCTGTTTTAGTTCTCTTGCAACAGCGTCCACTGTACTTCCTGTAGTATAAATGTCATCTACCAACAATATCCTCTTTAATTTTACATCATTTTGCACAATTTTAAAAGCCTTTTTTAGATTTTTTTGACGTTCTTTTTCATTTAGTTGCTTCTGAGCCACAGTATTGCGCTGTCGTACCATATATTTACTGTAAACAGGAACTCCCAAACGTTTTCCCAGCCCTTCCGCCAGCACCTGTGCCTGATTAAATCCTCTTTTTAAAAGTCTTTTTTCATGCAATGGAACCGGTAGGATACCGTCGATTTGTTTTCTGCGTATCCAGTCCCCACATTGTAATACCATGGCGTCCACATAAAACTGGGCATATTCTCTTTTATTATTATACTTGAACCGATAAATGGATTCCCTCAGTTCTTTGTTATACATAAAGACGCACCTGCCTCCATCATAACTGTGTTTCTTCCGCCTGCAGTCCCTGCAATATTCTATCCTGGCTTCTTCTAAGGGTTTCCCACATTTTAAGCACCTTGGATTTTTTATCGGTTTTAATTTTCCAAGACAGTCTCTACAGATGTTCCCCTCTCCTATGGGGATAATCTTCTGACACACCGGGCAGGTTTGTGGATAAATGATATTTAGCAACACCTTCCCTATGTTACCTGCCCCGTTTTTTATTTTTTCAAATGATTTACTTCCTATCTCCATCCCTCCTTTATTTCTTCCTGCATTTCCTGGATCCTAAGTTTTAAATCTGTGTTTCTCTTATTCTCATTTTTATTCAGTATCATCTGTTGAACCACATCTTCCCTTCCCACAATGGTAACGCACTGCTTTGCTCTAGTCACCCCTGTATACAAAAGATTTCTAGTCATTAACATACGGGGTCCCCCTAATAAAGGCATAATAACCGCTGGGTACTCACTTCCCTGGGACTTGTGAATGGTAATGGCATAGGCATGCTCTAGCCCTTCTAATTGTTTGAAGGAGTATTCTACCACCCTCTTATCGTCAAATTGAACCTTTAAAGTTTCCATTGCATAATTCAATTCAATAATAATACCTGTATCCCCATTAAATACCCCAGTCCCTTTGTCCACACAGATTCCATACTTGTTTTTAATTTCCCACTCCATCTGATAATCATTTTTTATCTGCATCACCTTATCACCAGCGCGAAAAATAACATTCCCCTGCTTTTTTTCCTGTTTCGAAGGATGAGGCGGATTTAAGATTCCCTGCAGATATATATTCAACTCCTCTACCCCCATAGGACCTTTCCGCATTGGTGTCATGACCTGAATATCATAAGATTCCACCCCAAGATTAGGAGGGAGAATCTCCACAATTAATCTTCTGATAATATCTAAGGACGTCTCCACATCATACCTTTTCATGATAAAAAAGTCTTTGTGTTTTTTCTCCAACTCCAATAATCTTCCTTCATTGATGCGATGGGCATTCATTACAATATTGCTTTTACTTGCCTGACGAAAAATCTTGTTGAGTCTTACCACATTAAAACACTCTGACAATATGATATCTTTTAGAACGCTGCCAGGTCCCACACTGGGGAGCTGATTTATATCCCCCACCAGAATCAATCTTGTTCCCACTACAATGGCTCTCAACAGAGAATGCATCAAATAAATATCCACCATGGACATTTCATCTATAATGATTACATCCGCCTCTATGGGATTATCTTCATTTTTCTCAAATTGGCTTTTACTGTTGTCATCAGCGGCACCAGACACGCCTAGCAGACGATGAATTGTTTTTGCTTCCCCCCCGGTAGCTTCACTCATCCTCTTTGCTGCACGTCCTGTAGGAGCCGCCAGTTCTACCTCCAGCTCCTCTTCTTCAAAATATTTTAGAATAGCATTTATGGTTGTTGTTTTTCCCGTACCCGGACCTCCCGTGATAACAACCAGCCCATTGCTTGCTGCTTCTTTCACAGCATATCTTTGTTTTTCTTCTAATTCTTCCCCCAGACTTTTCTCAATGCGCTGAATTCTCTTTTCCACCAGAGTATCTTTGTCCTGAAAACTGATATTTAACTCCGTGAGCATTCTTGCCATATTTAACTCTGTGTGATAATTTAGGGTGGTGAACACATGGGGATTGTTTTCTTCCTCACCAGGTTTTAATACCAGCTTTCTCTCCACCACCAGGTCCATCAGATGCTTTTCAATATCCACCTGGTATAACTTTAACAATTCTTTTGTCCGGGAAATCAGTACATCTTTCGGAAGGTAGGTATGACCATCATTTCCCGCCTGGGTCAATTGATACAAAAGTCCACTTTTGATACGAAAATCCGAGTCTGTATTGATTCCAATTTTAACTGCAATCTCATCGGCTATCTTAAATCCAATTCCATTGATATCTTCCGCCAGCCGATAAGGATTTTCCCGAATAATCCCATAAATTCCATTTTTATATCTCTCATAGATTTTATTGGCAAGACTCATAGGAATCCCATACTGTTGTAGGAAAATCATGGCCTGTCGAAACTCTCTTTTTTCCTGTACCTGCTCTGAAATGGAACGACACATTTTCTGACTGATTCCCTTTACCTCCGAGAGACGCTCCGGCTCCTCCTCCATAATTCGAAAGGTATCCTCTTTGAATCTTCTGACTATCCTGGCTGCCAAGGCTGCTCCGATGCCCTTAATCACCCCTGAAGCTAAATATCTTTCTATGGCTACCGAATCTTCCGGTTCCTTTATCTCGTAGGATTCTATTTGAAACTGTTCTCCATATTGGTTATGAGTGATATACCGACCTTTCAGTGCAATCTGGATTCCCTCCTCTGCCATATGCAAAGTTCCAACGCAATAGATTTCTTCTCCCTCTGATATTATTTTCATCACAGTATATCCGTTTTCATCATTGTGAAATACAATATGCTCAATGTAACCTTCTAATTCTTCCATTTCCTTCTCCTGTAAAGCTCAATTTGTTACTGTTCACAGACACTTGTATCCATTAACAATTTCAGTTCATTTAAAATGCATCTGCTATATATGGGGCTGAAATCACAAAAGGTCACTATCCAGGGACAGCAACCTTTTCTTTCTACTCTTTTAATCTTCAATTCCATAATTTCTTTTCATCTGTTCATATAACTGCTTGGCAAGTCCAACTCCATCCCCCTGTTCCGTCATAGCCTTGGCGTATTCAGAATAGAGACTGTCTTCAAAATAATTTTTCATGGTAGACATATACCCTGGACTCTCTTCAGACTTTGGAATTGTCTTTCTCATTTCCTTGAAAATCTGTTCCACAAAATATTGTTCAAATTCCTTACAGGCACTCATCAATTCTTCACTGCTTGCCTTACTGTAATCGGATTTTAAATTTTCTTCTAATTTGCTGGTGGAAATGCTATCCTTGGTATACTGGTTTGTAACGTTCTGTATTGATGATATATCCATAAAACCGCGTTTCCTTTCTTTAAACTCTAAATAAACTCTAAATCTGTTCAAACCACGGAATAGTTACGAAATCTCTATTATCTCTTCAGTTCATTTGCCTGCTGCAACATCTCATCCGATGCCTGAATGGCCTTAGAGTTCATCTCATAAGCTCTCTGTGCTACAATCAAACTAACCATTTCATCTGCCACCTGCACATTAGATCCTTCCAAATATCCATTTTTTACTGTAGACTTCACAACATCCTCACTAATGTCTTCATTGATTGCCTGACCTGAGGCCGGGGTTTCTGAATATAAACTCTGTCCCAGTTTATCTAATCCTCCTGGATTGTTAAACTGGAACAATCCAATCTTCATCCCTAAATCTACGTAATTATTTTCATCATCCAAATACCCAAAGCTTCCATCTGACGAAGGCTGTACCTTGGACATTTCATATCCATTCATGTCAAAGACAATCTCTTTTCCCGTAGAATCTAACACTGGCAATCCATCTGATGTGGTCAACATCATACCGTTAGTTCCCACTGCATATGTAAAATTACCATTTCTTGTATAATATGTATTTCCGTCTACGCCTTTGACAGCGAAAAATCCTTCCCCGTTAATGGCAAAGGCAGTATCACTCTCTGAGGCCAAGAACGAGCCCTGCTTAAAACTTGTTGCAATAGAGGAATTTCTTACCCCTAATCCCACTTCCGCTGAAATAGGCTTTTCTTCGCCATTGGCTGTAGTTGTCTTCGTCTGAAGATTTTGATACAACAATGTCTTAAACTCTGCTGTCTGTGTTTTATATCCTGTTGTATTTACGTTTGCCACGTTGTTTGAAATTGTGTCTACGTTTGTCTGCTGGGCAATCATTCCTGTTGCCGCTGTCCATAATGACCTTACCATACCTTACGTTCTCCTCTCACACTTATACTCTTCCAACCTGATTTACTGCCTTGTCTATGGTAGAATCCACCGCCTGAATTGCCTTCTGGTTTGTTTCGTAGGCACGGGTAACATTAATCATCTCTACCATTTCACTGACTACCTGAACGTTGGACTGCTCTAAACAGCCCTGTTCCACAGCCGCTGCAGAATCCGTCAGCACTCCACCCTCCAGCAAATCATACATATTCTCGCCGTATTTTTTTATATAGTTATAATCCTCCACATCCACGACTCCGATTTGTGCAACCACTGCATCATTCTGGGTAATTCTTCCTGCAGTGTCAATAGAACTTTTACTGTTTGGGTCTATCTGAATTGGATTGGAATCTGCTCCCAAAACAAAATCGCCATCCTGGGTCACCAGATAACCATTGGTATTCACTGTGAAGTTTCCATCTCTGGAAAGTTTTATTGAAGTTTCTCCCTGTTTATTTGTAAATTGAATCCGGAAGAATCCATCTCCACTTAAAGCTACATCATAATCATTATCTGTAACCCTGAAAGAACCCTGGGAATAGTCTGTGTAAGTTTCCCCAAACTTAACACCCATACTCATATTTCCTATTCCTCTATCTATGAATGCCTCGGATGAGTCCTTAATTTTAATTGCCAGCTCGTGTTCAAAGGAACGGGCTGTAGCACCTTCCTTTTTGAAGGCTGTAGTTGCTGAGTTTGCAAGGTTATTACTGATAACATCCATCCTCTTTTGCTGGTGTACCATTCCGGTATATGCGGTATATAATCCCTTTACCATTTTTTCCTCCGATAACAGTTATTTCTGTTGTAACAGTTCAGCCATAGGCTATACTGTTACGAAATCGAGCAATGCTTACGCATGCAAAATTGCCCGATTTTTGTTCAATGCACATTTTTGCACGGTCAGCGCAGTGAATGCGCAGACCTACCTGAACTGTTACTTTCTGTTTTTTTTCTTTTTCTGAGTGCCTTGACACTCATACCTTAGTTTCTGCATTTATATTTTATATCGAACAAAGTTAATTTTTCTTAACTTCCTTCTTAACCATTCCGTAATTCTGAACAATTCTGATTGTCTCAAAAATTTATTCGTCACGTCTTCCACTCATAAATTCTACGAATTTACCTGTTCCAATGGCCACACAGGTCATAGGTTCTTCCGCAGTCATAGTGTTAATTCCAGTCTTATGTTCAATTAACTCTTCCAAGCCTCTAAGCAGAGCACCACCGCCTGTCAATACGATACCCCTATCCGCAATATCTGCTGCAAGTTCTGGTGGAGTTTTTTCCAGTACACTGTGTACCGCTTCCACAATCTGTGCTGTGGTATCACGAAGTGCCTCTTCTGTTTCTTCCGAAGTCACGGTAACCGTCTTTGGAAGACCGGTGACTAAGTTTCTTCCTCTTACGTCCATAGTATCCACTTCCGGACGTTTAAAGGCACATCCGATTTTAATCTTAATATCTTCTGCTGTTCTCTCACCAATCAACAGATTATGCTTCTTTCTCATATAGCGAACGATCGCTTCGTCAAAATTATCCCCTGCAATCTTAATCGAAGTGCTCACTACGGTTCCTCCCAGAGAGATAACTGCAATATCCGCGGTTCCACCACCGATGTCTACAATCATATTTCCGCATGGTTTTGCAATGTCAATTCCTGCTCCGATAGCAGCTGCAATGGGTTCCTCTATAATAGAAACTTCTCTTGCTCCTGCTTCCCAGGTAGCATCCTCTACCGCTTTCTTTTCCACTTCTGTTACCCCACTTGGCACACAAACACTGATTCTAGGCTTACGGAACGTCTTTTTCCCCATGGCCTTCTGAATGAAATATTTTAACATTTTTTCCGTAACGGTATAATCAGAGATTACACCCTGACGCAGTGGTCTGACTGCCACAATATTTCCAGGAGTTCTACCAAGCATCTGTCTTGCATCTTCACCAATCGCCTTAATTTTATTCGTATCTCTGTCAAAAGCTACCACAGAAGGCTCTTTCAAAACAACCCCCTTCCCTTTTATATATACTAAAATACTCGCTGTACCTAAATCTATTCCAATATCTGTTGCCATAACAATTTCTCCTTTCCATCTAATCCTCTGGTTTCTTGTTCTATATCATAGTAACTATTCTGGGAAATCCCCAGAAATACTACCCCAAGCGCAAATTTTATTATCTTTATGTACTCTCTAGTACTAAAATCATTACTTCTTTTTATAAATCTATCTAGTTTCCCATAAAACCATAGACATTAGTCATTATATACAATAATTTCACCTTTTTAAAGTAGTTTATTCAAATTTTTTTATTTTTTTTTTGAAATGACAAAACGACGAATCTTCGAAAAAAAAAGTGGATTTGCTTGTGCAAATCCACTTACCATTTTTACTTATTGCATTTTTCTAATTTTTTATACTTCGAAAATTAAATCTCCGTAGGAAGGCATTGGCCAAGCTTCCTTATCAACAATCATTTCTAATGCATCGATAGGTGCTCTCAGTTCGTCCATAGCAACCTTAACTTCATCCTTGTATGCATATGCCTGCTCTTTTCCATCCTCCATAGCACTTGCCTTTGCCTGAACTTCAACTAACTTCGCCAAAGCAGCCTTAGCTTCTGCTAATAACTTAGATGTTTCTGCTAACATGTCAGACTGAACCGTTGCATCTGCTCCTGCATTCTTAACAGCAATGACTGTGTCAGCAAGAGTCTTTGTATACTTAATGATTGCAGGAATAAACTGCTTGCTAGCCATATCAATCATAGTTAAAGCTTCAATATTGATGGTTTTAGCATAAGTTTCATATAAAATTTCTGCACGGGACTCCAATTCAGCCTTTGTAAAGATCTTGAACTTACCAAATAAGTTGACAGCCTTCTCTGTTGTAAGAGCGTCTACTGCATCAACCATAGATTTGATGTTTGGTAAACCACGTCTCTCAGCCTCTACTACCCATTCATCTGAGTATCCATTTCCGTTGAATACGATTCTCTGATGCTTTGTCATATACTCCTTGATTAAATCATGTACAGCCATATCGAAGTCATCTGCCTTCTCTAAGATATCAGATGCTTCGCAGAATACTTCTGCTACAATTGTATTTAATACAGTGTTTGGACTTCCAATAGAGTCAGCAGAACCAACCATACGGAACTCGAACTTATTTCCTGTAAATGCAAATGGTGAAGTTCTGTTTCTATCTGTAGCATCCTTCTTGAAGTCTGGCAATGTGGAAACTCCAGTTTCTAACTTTCCACCATCTTTAGAAGACTTGGCATCTCCTGTTTCGATTAACTGCTTCACAACATCTTCTAACTGTTCTCCCAAGAACATAGAAATAATGGCTGGCGGTGCTTCGTTAGCTCCTAATCTATGGTCATTTCCTACATCGGATGCTGACTGACGAAGCAAGTCTGCATGTGTATCTACAGCCTTCATCATACAAGCAAGTACCAATAAGAACTGAATATTTTCATGTGGAGTTTCTCCTGGCTCAAGTAAGTTTACACCGTTGTCTGTTGTTAAAGACCAGTTGTCATGCTTACCAGAACCATTTACACCTGCAAATGGTTTTTCATGAAGAAGACATGCAAGTCCGTGACGAACTGCAACCTTTTTCATTGTTTCCATTACCAGCTGGTTGTGGTCTACTGCAATATTGGCTGTTTCGTAAATTGGTGCTAATTCGTGCTGTGCCGGAGCAACTTCATTATGCTGTGTCTTAGCTGTAACACCTAATTTCCACAACTCTTTATTTAAATCCTTCATGTAGGCACCGATACGTTCTCTGATTACACCAAAGTAATGGTCATCCATTTCCTGTCCCTTTGGAGCTGGAGCACCAAACAAAGTACGTCCTGCATAAATTAAGTCTTTTCTCTTTAAGTATTTTTCTCTATCTACTAAGAAATATTCCTGTTCTGGTCCGACAGATGCTGTAACCTTGGTTGCCTCTGTATTTCCAAATAAACGAACGATACGAAGTGCCTGTTCGCTTACAGCTTCCATGGAGCGAAGTAATGGTGTCTTTTTATCAAGGGCTTCGCCTGTGTAAGAACAGAAAGCTGTAGGAATACAAAGAATTGCTCCTGTAGCATCCTCTTTAATAAATGCCGGTGATGTAATATCCCATGCTGTATATCCTCTTGCTTCAAATGTTGCTCTCAAACCACCTGATGGGAAAGAAGAAGCATCTGGCTCTCCTTTGATTAATTCTTTCCCAGAAAATTCTGTAAACATTTTTCCATCTGCACTAGGATGTGTAACAAATGCATCATGCTTTTCAGCCGTTACACCTGTCAAAGGCTGGAACCAATGTGTATAGTGAGTAGCACCCTTAGATTCTGCCCAATCCTTCATTGCCTTTGCAACGACATCTGCAGTTGCAAGTGACAGTTCGCCACCATTTTCCATAACATTTTTTACTTCTGCGAATACCTTCTTAGGTAAGTACTCTTTCATTTTAGTCAAGGTAAACACGTTTTCTGCGAAGATTTCTTCCACATTAAATTTTTCGCTCATTTTTCCCATTTCCTTTCGTTTAGAATTTCAATTGCTTATTTAGATATTGTATTCTGCCCATTATTCTAGTACCATCTAAAAATGCAAAAAAAGGGTGTCCAAATTGGAACACCCTTGTTCGCTCAAACTAGCACGGCGTCCTCGCCGTTCATGTATAAGATAACCTATTCCACCTAAAAAAGCAAGAACTTTTTTCTCTTTTTTCTTTTTTTGTACCTTTTACATATAATTTCTACATATTTTATTCTTTTTTATACATATTCGACATTTAGATATTGCTATGATGCTTTAAGATGCTTCATCCTTCTTTTCCTTCCTGCGAAGAATATCATAACGCTCCAAATCTATTCCCAAATCAATCCATAACTTCTGTTTTGGATGGGGAGCACTCTCCATCTCTGCCCCGTCTTCATCATGTATGGATAATACAGAAACAAGTAGATTATCCCCATTGGGTTTCATAACTTCAATCTGCTCCCCTACAGAAAATTTGTTTCTCTGTTCGATGGCATACTGATTTTTTTCGTTTTTCTCACCCACTATGCCCAAATACGTATATTCATTGATATAGGTATTGCTGTCATAAATCTGTGTATTTTCATCCGGCTTTCCGAAAAAGAATCCTGTGGTAAACTGACGATACGTACACTTTCCAATTTCTTCCTTATACCACTCTAAATTCTCTTTGTATTTTTCCTCCGACTCCAGATAGTCGTCAATCGCCTTGCGATAGGTTCTCGCCACCGTCGCCACATACAGAGCTGTTTTCATCCTGCCCTCAATCTTCAAGCTGTCAATTCCTGCATCCAAAACTTCCGGAATATGTTCAATCATACATAAGTCCTTGGAATTAAAAATATAGGTTCCCCTTTCATTTTCATAAACCGGAAGGTATTCTCCTGGACGTTGTTCTTCCACCACTGCATATCTCCATCGACAAGGATGAGTACACGCCCCCTTATTGGCATCTCTTCCAGTAAAATAATTGCTCAACAAACATCTGCCGGAGTAAGAAATACACATTGCCCCGTGAATAAAAGCCTCAATTTCCAAATCCTCTGGAATATTCTCCCGAATCTGCTTGATTTCTGCCAACGACAACTCTCTTGCCGCCACCACTCTTTTTGCCCCCAGATCCTTCCAGAAATGATATGTGAGGTAATTTGTATTGTTTGCCTGGGTGCTGATATGGAGTTCGATTTCCGGACATACTCTCTTAGCAATGGAAAAAATGCCAGGGTCTGCAATAATCAATGCATCCGGTTTCATTGTCTTTAATTCATTTAAATAGTTTTCCACACCTTCTAAATCATAATTGTGAGCTAAAATATTTGCAGTCACAAAAACTTTAACTCCTCTTTCATGGGCAAACGCAATTCCCTCTTTCATCTCCTCCATAGAGAAATTTTTTGCCTTCGCCCGAAGGCCATACGCCTCTCCACCAATATACACTGCATCTGCTCCAAAAATCACTGCAATCTTTAACACTTCCAGACTGCTGGCTGGAATTAATAATTCTGGTTTTCTCATTTTTTCATCCTTCTTCAACACTTAGTAACTGTCCTGTACCTTTATAGTTAGTTTATTTTTATGTATCTGTTCAGAACTACGGAACAGATACGTTAAATCAGGCAATGCTTTCGCATGCAAAATTGCCCGATTTTTGCAAAACGCACATTTCCTTACGGTCTCAGCAGTAAATGCTGAGACCTGTACTGAATGCTTACATTTTAATACTAATTGTCACGCCATCTCCCAGAGGAAGCACCGCTGTTGTCAATTGTTCATGGTTTTTTATTGTATACAGGTATTCTCTCATCCTGCTGTGAATGGTTCTGTTTCTCCGATTGATTGCAAATCTGGATTCAATGATATCTCCATCCTGCAATACATTGTCTGACAAAAGAACACCTCCAACCTTTAACAACCTAAGGCAATCCTCAAGGAAGTTGATATATTGTCCTTTTGCCGCATCCATAAATATAAAGTCAAAAGGCTCCTGCAAGGTACCCATAATTTCTAATGCATCACCTTCCAACAGTGTAATGCGTTGATCCAAGCCTGCTTTCTTAAAATTTTCCCTTGCAATGGGAATTCTTTTTTCATATTTTTCTATGGTTATAATTTCTGCATCTTTTGGCCCATACTCACCCATCAATATAGTAGAAAAACCAACTGCGGTACCCACTTCCAAAATACGCTTTGGCTGTTTCATGGTGATAAGTACCTTTAACAGACTCTGCATCTCCCTTCGGATAATCGGAACCTGGTCCGATAAAGCCTGTCTTTCCAGTTGGTTTAAAAATTCTGTGTTTCCTCGGTCTAATGAGTTTATATAGGTGACAAAGCGTTCATCTACAATCATTGTCCTTCATCCTCTTCTTCATAACAGTTCAGGCAGGTCTGCGCATTGACTGTGCTGACCATACTAAAATGTATATTTAATAAAAATCGGGCAATTTTGCATTTGTCGGCATTGCCCGATTTCGTAACAGTTTAGCCTATGGCTAAACTGTTACTCTTCGTCCTCTTCTAGTTCTTCTGTATGTCCAGACATTACCGTAATCATCTTTTCTGTGGTCATGGATGTGTTCAACACATACACTCCCGGCTTAATTTCACCGGCATACTCTGATAATTTCTCCTGTACCACAAACACATTGGCGTCTTTAATCAGATGGTTTTGTTCTAATATTTTACCAATCTGTCTGCTTCCATTACCTTCATTGATAATCACCGTAATATCTCTTCCCGGCTCTGCTGCAATTGGTTTATCCGTAAAAATCTGATATCCAAAGTCATAAAAATACATCCCACCTTGATATATTCCCAACATAATCAACAGACATATCAACACTCGTAATACTACACCTATAACAGACAGGGTTGCATTCTTTGTTTTCATCTTGTGCTTCCCTCCCGGCTACTGCCCATCGCCTTCTTTATCCTGGTTACTGACCAAATCCAGATCAATGGCATCCAATAAAATCTTTGCTGCATCCTGAACGGTTCTCACAACACGTAATTCTGCTGCCAAGAATTCATTTACCAGTGGATCTTTTCGAAAAGTAGCATTCTCTCTTTCAAAATTCTCCATAGCATTATACAGTTCTTCTCCCTCCAGATTCATGTGGAGTTCGAAATTTTTCCAACGGTACTGATTGATTTTATCGCAAAGCACCTTATCCTGCTCCACCTCGCCTTTGATGCGAAGAAAATTCTGATAACCTTCGTCATTTACTATTGCGTCTTTCAGTTCCCCTGCTTTTTCTTCTACCAGTCCCATATCCTACCCTCTCTAGACTTCCATAATGATCGGCAAAATCATAGGATTTCTCTTTGTTCTCTTCCACAAGAAATCACTTAAAGAATCTTTCATGATATTCTTAATTTTACCCCAGTCTGTAATATTCTTATCCATACATTCATCTAATGCATCGCTGACAATTCTTTTTGCCTCTTCCATCAAATCCTCAGATTCTCTTACATATACAAATCCTCTGGATACAATATCCGGACCTGCAAGCACCTGATTGCCGTATTTTTCCAGGGTGAGTACCACAATTAAAATACCATCTTCTGCCAGGCGCTGTCTGTCCCGAAGAACGATATTTCCCACATCTCCTACTCCAAGACCGTCAACCAGGATTGCACCGGTCTGCACCCGGTCTGTGATTGCCGCCTGATGTTCATCCAGTTCCAATACATCTCCTGAACGCATGATAAATACATTTTCTTTTGGTATTCCCAACTCTTTTACCAAATTTGCCTGTGCCTTTAAGTGGCGGAATTCACCGTGTACAGGAATAGCATACTTAGGTTTTAACAACGAGTATATCAATTTAATTTCTTCCTGGCAGGCATGACCGGATACGTGGGTATCCTGGAAAATAACATCTGCCCCCTTGGCAATTAACTGGTTGATTACGTTGGAAACCGCTTTTTCGTTTCCAGGAATCGGATTAGAACTAAAGATAATTAAATCTCCAGGCATTATGGTAACCTTCTTATGAATAGAACTTGCCATTCTTGATAAGGCTGCCATAGATTCTCCCTGGCTTCCTGTAGTAATGATAACGGTCTGTTCCTCTGGATAATTCTTTAACTGTTCAATATCAATCAATGTTTTGTCCGGTACATTTAAGTATCCTAATTCCTGTGCAATGGTAATAATGCTTACCATGCTTCGACCTTCCACCACAACTTTTCTTCCGTACTTGTATGCGGAATTTATAATCTGCTGAACTCGGTCAACATTTGATGCGAAGGTTGCAATGATAATTCGATTATCCTTGTGTTCTGCAAAAATATTGTCAAAGGTAATACCAACGGTTTTTTCAGACATGGTAAATCCTTTACGCTCTGCATTTGTACTGTCACACATAACAGCCAGTACACCTTTTTTTCCAATTTCACCTAAGCGCTGCAAATCAATGGTATCTCCAAATACAGGAGTGTAGTCCACTTTAAAATCTCCAGTGTGGAGTACAATCCCTGCCGGCGAATAGATTGCCAGCGCTGCTGCATCTGCAATAGAATGATTTGTTCGGATAAATTCAATTCGAAAGCACCCTAGGTTAATAGATTGTCCATGCTTGATAACCTTACGTTTTGTGCTACGCATCAAGTTATGTTCTTTTAGTTTATTCTCAATGATACCCATGGTTAATTTTGTGGCATAAATCGGCACATTCACTTCACGAAGTACATAAGGCAATGCTCCAATATGGTCTTCATGTCCATGGGTGATTACAAATCCCTTTACTTTGCTAATGTTATCCTTTAAATATGTTACATCCGGGATTACCAAATCGATTCCCAGCATATCGTCTTCCGGAAACGACAAACCACAGTCCACCACAATAATACTGTCTTCAAATTCAAAGGCAGTAATGTTCATTCCAATCTGTTCCAATCCTCCCAATGGAATGATTTTCAATTTTGAATTGTTAATATTTTTCAAAAAATCACACCTCCATACATTTCTCTTATAAATTTTTTTTACTTTCAGTTTTTAGCTCTTTCCTATATGATTCACTTTAGATTAAGTTTTATTTCTCAATATCCAAATCTTCCAACAACTGTTCAAACAGTGTTGACACCATGTCTAACTCCTCATCATCTTCCACAATTTCATACACACTTTCCTCATCCGATTCCTGTGCTGTATCTTTTAAAATATAGGCATCTGCTTCGTCATCTTCCGATTCCGTTACCAGGATATATGTTACACCGTTGATTTTTGTTTCTTCCAACACAAAAAAATCTACCGTTTCATTATCATCAAACGTAAACGCTATTTTCTCCATATAGATTTTATTCTCCTTTTTTAAGAGTATCCAAGTATCCTTGAAGAATAAAAGCCGCTGCTATCTGGTCCACATAATCTTTTCTATGTTCCCGTCGAACATTACTTTCTATCAAAGACTTTTCAGCAGCAATAGTAGTCAGTCTTTCATCCCACAAAATCACAGGAAGATTACAGCGTTTCTCCACGGCCTCTTTAAATTCCATAGTCCGCTCTACTCTATCTCCCAATGTATTATTCATATTTTTAGGATACCCAAGTACAATTTTTTCCACTTGATATTCTTCTACAATTTCTTTAATACGTGCTAATGTTTTACGAAGTTTATTTTCGTCTTTTCTCGTTATGGTTTCTAAGACCTGGGCTGTAATCAGAAGTTCATCACTCATGGCTACACCAACTGTTTTAGAGCCATAGTCTAATCCCATAATTCGCATATTTTTCTCCTAACAAATTTTCTCCACTGTCCTTGTCTGCATTATTTCCAGGACTCGTTCTCTACATATGCTCTTAAAAGTTCCTCCACTAATTCATCCCGTTCCACTTTCATAATAAGGCTTCTTGCGCTTTTATGACTGGTAATGTAGGTTGGATCTCCCGACATGATATATCCTACAATCTGATTAATTGGATTATATCCCTTTTCTGTCATAGCTTCGTATACAGACGCAATAATCTCCTTCACTTGTACTTCCGGCTCTGTCTGCACTTTAAAATATTGTGTATTTCCTAAATTCTGCATTTTTTCACGACCTCATCTACTAAATAATAATTACTTCCGCTTCACATTTTATCTAGTACATTGTAATATAACTTTATAAAAAATTCAATCCATTCTTTTATTTTTCCAACTCACAACATCATACTAATTACTGTTCACGCGAACAGTAACTAATATTTCATTCTCATGTACTCTGATTACTTTTGCCCTGACGATTTGATTCTGCAGGTTTTCTTCTGTGTCAACTGCCGCCTTCATATACTCTTTCGTATGCCCTACCTGCATCTTTTTTCCATCCAGACAGATTTCTTCTTCCAGTAAAATTTCAATTTCTTTTCCCACATAATACTCTAAAAATTCTTTTTTATGTCTCTTTCCAAGCTCTATCAGAATACTGCTACGTCTTGTTTTTTCCTGTTCCGGTATCTGCCCCGGCATCTTAGCCGCATTGGTTCCCTCCCTTTTGGAATACTTAAAAATATGGGTTTCAAAAAATTTCACCTTCTCTACAAAACTTCTGCTCTCCTCAAATTCCTCCTCACTTTCCTGTGGAAATCCAACAATCACATCTGTAGTAATGGCCACCCTGTCATAATACTTTCGTAAAATCTCACACGTTTCATAATATTGTGCAGATGTATAATGTCGATTCATTCTTTTTAACGTAGCATCACTACCGCTTTGCATGGACAGATGAAAATGGGGACATATCTTTTCCATCGTAGAAATTTTTTGTACAAATTCATCTGTGATAATCCTTGGCTCCAAAGAGCCCAATCGAATTCTTTCTAGGCCTTCTATTTTATCCAGAGCAATCAAAAGACTCAATAAATTTTCATTTTCCAAATCGATTCCATAGGAACTGATGTGAATCCCGGTAAGCACCACTTCCTTGTACCCCATACGTGCTAATGCCTTCACCTCTGCCTCTATGTCTTCCCTTTTTCTACTTCTTACCCGCCCTCTTGCAAAAGGTATGATACAGTAAGTACAGAATTGATTACATCCATCCTGAATCTTGATATAAGCTCTGGTATGCTCTGAAGTTCTTTGTAACGTAAGGGTTTCATATTCCGAGGTATGATTGATATCAATCATGGAATCTGTAACACAGTGCTGCTGTTTATATTCTTCCAAAATTCGAACGATATCCTTTTTCCGGTTATTTCCCACCACGATATCCACTGCCATATCCTCAAGCAACGCTTCCCCTGCAGCCTGGGCATAACACCCCACTGCCACAACAATAGCTTTTTCATTTTGCCCTTTGGCCTTATGTAGCATTTGTCTGGATTTTCTGTCTGCCATATTTGTAACGGTACAGGTATTGACAATATAAACATCTGCCGGACTGTTAAAATCCACGATGCGATACCCCGCATCTATCAGTAGTTGCTGCATTACATCTGTTTCATAAGAATTTACCTTACACCCTAAATTGTGCAAAGCTGCTGTCATCATAATGTTCCTCCTGTCATAAAAAGTTGCCAATAATTTTCTGATTTTTTTATACAATTCGCTGATTCTGTCTATTTTTTCATTAAAAAACTCTAATTTTTGGTCGGCTTGCCTACAAATATTTTTTATTTTTGTTAAAAACGTGAAATATTAGTAAAATTTCCCCTTTCTCTCTGTTTCTTATTGACTTTTAAAAATCAAAAATGTAATATTAGAGAGAATTATAATTAAATACTTAAGGGAGGTATATCATATGAAAACAGTACAGATTTCATTAAATTCAATTGACAAAGTAAAATCTTTCGTTAACGAAATTACAAAATTTGATTATGATTTCGATTTAGTATCTGGAAGATACGTTATCGACGCAAAATCAATCATGGGAATCTTCAGCCTTGATTTATCAAAGCCTATCGACTTGAATGTTCATGCTGAAGGCGATTTAACAGAGATTATGTCTGTGTTAGACCCGTACATTATTAAATAATTTAATTTAATATTTCAGAGGATTAAGACCAGTTTTCACTGGTCTTTTTTGTAAATTCAGGTTTTATTCCCCAATTGTAATCATCTCCACCGAATCCAAGGTCTTTTGCATTAATTCTTCCATCACATCATCCAAATGAGTTTCTGAACGTTTAATAATATTAATATTTGGTTTGGTTACCGGATGCTTTGCCACGAAAATTGTACAACAGTCTTCAAAGGGCTGAATCGATGTTTCGTAGGTATTGATTTTTTCTGAGATATCTATAATCTCCTGCTTATCAAAGCTAATCAATGGACGGTATACCGGCATAGTACACACTTCATTGGTTGCCGCCAAACTTTGTAAGGTCTGACTTGCCACCTGTCCCACACTTTCACCTGTTACCAGTCCAAGACAGTTATTTTCCTTTGCCAGATGCTCTGCAATTCGCATCATGTATCTTCGCATAATAATAGTCAGTTCATCGTGGGGACACTTTTCATAGATTGCCAGCTGAATATCTGTGAAGTTCACTACAAACAATCTCATGGACCCAGAATACTTAGAAACCAGTTTTGCCAAATCCACTACCTTTTGTTTTGCTCTCTCACTGGTATATGGCGGTGCATGAAAATATACTGCATCTATCTTTACTCCACGTTTTGCCATCATATAGCCTGCCACTGGGCTGTCAATGCCTCCAGAAAGCAACAACATAGCCTTGCCATTGGTTCCCAAGGGCATTCCCCCTGCACCCTTTATTGTCTTAGAATAAACATAAATTTTTTCTCGAATTTCCACATAGACCGTTACCTCCGGGTGATGTACGTCTACGGTTACCTCTGGAAACGCATCTACGATTTTTGCTCCTAGTTCTTTGTTGATTTCCATAGAATCTAATGGATAGTTCTTTCTTGCACGTCTGGCTTTCACTTTAAAGGAAAAGTTACACTCTTTGTATTCCTTCTTTAAAAATTCTACTGTCTGAGCGGCAAAATCATCAAACCCATTATCTTCCATCTTTGCTACCGGACAGATTCCTACAATGCCAAACACATGCTGTAAAGCATCCACTGTTTCATCATAATCAAAGTTTGTCTCTGTCTCTACAAAGATTCTTCCTGGTTCTTTCCGGACAGTAAATTCTCCTTCTACCTCCCTTAATACAAAACGAATCTGGTTGACCAAAGCATCTTCAAACAGAAAACGGTTTTTTCCCTTAACGCCAATTTCTGCATATTTTATCAAAAAAGCCTTATACATATCTTTCCTCTTTCTAAAAAAATTATTAATCATACATCATAACTACAACTTCTGATTAGTGACGTGTAAATCTGCGAAGCATGGGCAGAACTTCCCTTAATACCTGAAGAGTATACGCTAATTCTTCCCATTTGGTATGGTAGGAAAAGCTAAACCTTACCGTAGCCTCCAGTTCCTCCATTGGAACCTTCATAGCAAGTAATGTCTTGCTTGGCGCCGGCTTATTTGAAGAACAGGCAGAACCTGCGGATACAAAGATTCCTCTATCTTCCAAGGTGTGAAGAAGCACTTCACTTCTGACCCCAACAAAGCTGGCACTGACTACCTGCGGTGCTGTATCCTTTGTGAAATCTCCATTGATTTTCACATTCTCCAACTGACATAACTCTTCGCAGAATCTTTTTTTCAAATCATACATCCGGCAAATTTTTTCATCAAACGTCTCATATGCCATCTCACAGGCAAGACCTAATCCTGCAATTCCCGGAACATTCTCTGTTCCGGAACGCATCCCCTTTTGCTGTCCACCGCCTAAGATCACAGGTTTTATTTTCACATGCTCATCTACGTACAAAAAACCAATCCCTTTTGGACCATGAATCTTATGTCCGCTGACAGATAGAAGGTCAATCCCCATTTTCTTTGGCTGAAGTTTAAACTTTCCGTAACTCTGAATGGCATCCACATGAAAGTATGCGTTCTTACTAAGCTCGTGAATTAATTTTGCTGCCTCTTCTATGGGCTGCACAGCACCCACTTCGTTATTTACATGCATGATAGATACCAAAATGGTATCCTCACGCAATGCCTGTTTTAATTCCTCCAAAGAAATAATACCATTCTCATCCACAGATAGTTTTGTAATTTCAAAGCCTCTCTCCTCTAAAAATGACAGGGGGGCATGAATTGCGGCATGTTCTACCTGGGTCGTAATGATATGTTTCCCCGCTCTTTTCTTCGCCATTGCCACTCCAAACAATGCCATATTATTAGATTCTGTGCCACCAGAAGTATATACAATCTCCTTTTCTTTTGCCTTTAGGGTTTTGGCTATTTTCATTGTTGCCTGCTTTACATGGTTTTCTGCCTGCACACCCTTTAAATGCATGGAAGAAGGATTACCATAGTCTTCCAGCATAAGTTTCGTCATAAGTGCTACTACCTGTGTCTCACATCTGGTAGTAGCAGAATTATCCAAATAAGCTTCCACGTCATTCTCCTTTTTCCTTTATCTGTTGCTCAGACATCAATCCTGTTCTAATTCAAACATAATAATGGATAATGTGGTCAGTCCTGCTGTTTCCGTTCTCAAAATTCGTTTGCCCAAGGTAATCACCTGCATTCCACTTTCCTTTGCAAGTTGAATTTCGCTTTCCTCAAATCCACCTTCCGGACCAATGTAAATTCCTACACTTCTATATTGCTTCAGACCTTTTACCACTTCTTTTGAGGTTTTCATACCTCCTGCAAACTCATACGGAACAATATTATAATCTAAAGTCTTCCCATATGCAACCGCTTCTTGAAAGGACATGCAAGGATGAATCTGTGGAATCACCATCCGTTTGGACTGTTTTGCTGCACTCTCTGCAATCTGCTGCCACCTAAGCCGTTTATTTTTTTCCTTCTTTGCATCTAATTTTACCACACTGCGTTTCATTGCCACCGGAATAATCTCATATACTCCAAGTTCTACCGCCTTTTGAATAATTAACTCCATTTTATCCGCCTTAGGAAGTCCCTGAAACAAGTATAACTTTACCGGAAGTTCTGTGGAATTGCTGTCAATATCTACAATCTTTGTCCTAATAAAAGTATCGGATAACTCAGTAATGGAACAGATAAAATGCTTATCTGTCCCATTGCTCAGCATAATCTCTTCGCCAACTTTCATACGAAGCACATTTTTTATATGATTTACATCCGTACCTTCTATTTTAATTTCTGAACCATTTACCTGAGATTCATCCATAAAAAACTGATACATGTTTACCTCTCTTTTATAAATATATTTTAGAAACAACTTAGCCTGCCAGTGAAACTGTTCCCATGCTAGGGTTTCACCGCTGTGATAGAACACCAGTCATTTTGGTAGGTTACCTCTTCCACCTTCAGCCCTGCTTTTACCATGGCCTCTGTAACCAGTCCTTCTTTTTCCTTTAAAATACCGGAAGTTACATAATGAGCTCCCTGTTTCATGGTAGCCGGTATCACAGGAGTCATGGCAACCAGGATTTCTGCTAAAATATTGGCACACACCAAATCATACTTTTCATATCCCACCTGTTCCTGTACTTCCTTATCATCGATCAAGTTACCAAGAATCACATCATATTTCTCTTTTGGAATACCATTTACCTGCATATTCTCCGCCACCGCATTGATACAACAAGGATCCAGGTCGGTTCCCAAGGCATATGATGCACCCAACTTAATTGCTGCAATAGATAAAATACCACTTCCTGTTCCTGCATCTAACATTACGGTATCCTTTGTGACTAATTTTTTAATCTGACGGATACACAACTGGGTAGTCTCATGCATTCCCGTTCCAAAGGCTGTCCCCGGATCAATGTCAATTCTCATCTTTCCTTCATCCTCTGGCCTTAATGGCTCCCAGGATGGCTTAATCAGAATGTCGTCCACATAGAACTGCTTGAAAAATTCTTTCCATTTGTTCTGCCAGTCTGCATCTTCTGTCTGGCTTTCTGTAATAGTGCATTCTCCCACATCCATAAACTCTGCCAATGATGCAAGTTCTGCTCTCACCTGTTGTAAAATTTCGGTAGTATCCTGTCCATCTTCAATATAAAAGGATACGTAGGCATCATTAGATGCATTGGGATTTTCTGGCAGTATGTCCACAAACATCTGACTTTTCTCATATTCCGTCAATGGAATATTGTCTTCGATTTCTGCACCTTCAATCCCTAATTCACACAAGGAGCTGACAATGATATCTTCTGCTTCTGAAATTGTTTTAATTGTAAACTTGTTCCACTTCAATCTTTCTCTCTTCACAGAGATTTACATCTGCAGGAAATCCAAATAATTTTGTAAATCCTCTGTTACTTTTCCTTTATGTTTAATAATTGTTGATTCCACGTTTCCTGCCCGTTTTTGTTTTTCCATCAGATGGCGCTCAAATTTTTCTACAAACGGAGCGTAACTTGGATTTTGTTTCAATGTTTCTCTGGTTTCCTTGGGGAAAGGAATATACTCACACAAAATTTCCCTCACCACTTTATTTAATCGCTGTGAGCCTTTTGCCTCGAACATAATCCAGTCCACATAGTCCATCACAAACATATTTCTAAAACTGTTTTTCGCCCTGCTTAAATTCTGTTTAATCTTATCTTTTGCCTGCTGGGACAAATCATGATTTTTCTTATAAAACTGAGCATAGTCAAAATATTCCGAAGTCAAGGATTTTTCGCTGAGATCATTCCAGTAAGCCCCTTGAATATTCCTACAGATTTCCCAGCGATACTGTCCCAGAATTCCTACCGCCATCTTTTCAATGCTTTCTTTTGTCAGCAATGGAAGGGCAAATCTTGCCGGTGTATCCTTCCTTGGTCCTGAAAGTTCCTGCCACATAGCTCCCTTGGTACCAATATTTGGCATTAAAAGAATAATTGGCTTTACCTGCTTTTGAATAAATTCTTTTGTCACACCGTGGTCGCTATCCCAGAACGTAACCTCGCGATAAAAGCAGGAGTAATCAATTTTTAAGATATCATCAAACACCTTCTTCACCCGACTTTTTTGAACCAGCATGTCTTTGATGGACTCATCTCCCTCGGTAAATAAAACTGGACAAAAGGTCATAACCTGTCCCTGGGTCATCTTGTTTACTGAGGTGAGCATATTTCTAAGTTCAAAGACCATCTTTCCCATCTGATCACGCTTGTAGGCATCCTCCTGCTCCTTAGTAAACTTCTGCGTCTTCTTCATATCCCGAAGGGTGGCATCATAGTCTAAATCAAACTCATTTCTTGATGGTTCATGCTCTCCCTTGTAAATCTTGAACAGCCACTCCTTCATGGTATAAACCTGATAGTCCTCCATGTCCTCATCCCGTTTTGTGTAAAACATATCAGCCAATCCCACATCAGTGACCAGATGTTCATCTACAAAACCGAAATTCAGGAACAGTTCCACCAAAGGAATGGGCTTTTCTTCCAATACATATTTTCTCATCACTGCCTCATACAAATCATAGAACAATGCTGTGAGACTTCTTCTGACACGACTTACCTCATCTGACGTATCTCTCTTATCCGGCATTCCTGCATATATTGTTAGCTGCTGGCGCAGTTTCTCATTTTTTTCTTCTTCCATTCCCGCATACGCAAGAAGCTTCTCTGTGGTATTTTGGGTAATCTTCTTTACAATATCCAGCTGCGCTGAGGTATATTCTCCAACAGACTGTGTTACCGTATTTTGACCTTCCTTTGCTGTTTCTGTTTCTGTTCCAGCCCCCGCATCCTGTGTATTCAATCCTACCAACTTACATTTTTCGTCGTAGGATTCTTTTACCTTGGAAATCAGTGTTTTGTCAATCCCTTCGAATCCATTGGCAAAATGCAAAATTTCATCTATTTTCTTTACCAATGAGGATACATTTCCTTTCCTTGATGCAATTTGTAATATCAAGTCCTCATACATAGAAAACAGATTATCTGAATCATCTGCAATCAATGCTGGAATACTAGACTGTAGGTACTGGCCAATTTCATCGTATAAATCAGCCACATCCCCTGCCAAGTCTAAAATATCATCCAGATTCTTTTCTACCATATATTCACTTGCCCCAAAAAAGTCATTTCTTATCTGAGCCGGTATTGCAAGCAATTCCTGAAAGTACTCACTGTTTGTGTCATCTATCTGTGTCTGCTGGGCAAATTCTTTCAATGCTACAATCTTGGCAGATGCCCTGCACTGTGCATTATACCCTTTACACAATTCCACATATCTGACATACTCTGTCCTGACGTAGTTAAACAGTTTTCTGGTTCTCTCTTCTTCAGACTTTACTGTATTTAATAAATATTCCGTCTGTTTGATGGCAGTCTCCACCATATTTCCCGGGTTTACCTTTACCTTAGCTGCAATAGCCACATTTTCTTCCACGCTGCCATATGGATACACCATCATTACCGTATCTTCATCTGCAAAATAGCTACAGGTTCTCTTTCCAAGCAAACCCTCAACCACACCAAGAACCGCACCTTTTTTATATTCCATCCTACCGGATTTGTTTACAGAAACCAGCTTTCCTTCCACAATGACTGTTATATCCTGTACCAGCTGATTTTCCATAAACACAAGACTACCTTTTGTTACTTTCCATTCTTTCCCTTTCTGCTCTTCCATACCTTTTTACCTTCCCATCATTATTCATATCGCCTCGTATCTGTTCAGTACCGTCCAAATGCAAAGCAAAAATCCATGAAAACTTGCGTCGCAATGGGATTTTTACCTGCAAAATAGTGACTACCGAACAGTTACATAGGCTCATTGTCATATACTGTTATTTTATCACTTTTGTATAATAATTACAACAAAAAAAGGGGAGAGACACCATGTTCTTCCCCTTTTACGTTACTGTACACACAATGTGTGCACAGTAACGATTTCAGCCCATTAAAAATGCATCTACGATGCATGGGGCTGAAATTTCGCACAAT
>CACXGE010000051.1 GCA_902767135.1 uncultured Lachnospiraceae bacterium
AATTCATTTTTTAGGGCCTTTTCTCATACTCTTTTTCGAAGTTTCTTTTTAGAAAGCAAATTTAATACGAAGAAAGCCAAAAATGTTAAAAATATGACCTGTATTTCGGTCATATCTGGCCAGTATTCTGGCTAGTTTTTTCATGTTCATACACGCAAATGTAAGGCCTACTTTCATGGCCATTTTATCTTTACCGATCTGATTTGTATATCTTAGTCCATGTCGCTCTTTGGCAGTTCCGAAGACTCTTTCAATGGTCTCTTTTCGTTTTTCGTAGGTTTCCTTGCCTTCTTTTGTATGCCGGACTTCTTCGCATGCTTCAAGGTAATCTTCCCATATGTGCCGCATTACAAGTTTTTGATGATTCTTGCTGAGCGTACATTGTGATATGCAAGGACATCCCTCACATATCTTAGGGTCACTTTTGTATTCCCTGTAGCCATTGCGGTCTGTTGTTGAATACTTTAGTTTCTCGCCCATTGGACATACATAACATTCTTGATCTCTATCAAACTGAAATTCTTTCTTTTTAAAGAATCCCTTTTTAGTCATAGGGCTTTTGTATGGAAAGATAGGTGTGATGCCGTCATCGATCAAGAGTTTTGCTATCGCCGGTGTCTTGTATCCTGAATCTGCCACCAATGTTTCTACATCGAAAGATTTTAGTTTTTCGTATATTGCCGGAAATGTAGTTGAATCGTGTTCATTCCCGGGATGCACTGAATAGCTCATTATCCAGCCATATTGATCACATGCGGTTTCGATCGAGTAAGCAAATACTTCTTTATGTTCTCCTTTATGGAACCAGCCGCTCTCAGGGTCTGTTGTGCTTACCTTCATCTCTTTGAGGGAATCATCTGAAGGATCCGAAGATCCACCATTTCCTTGATCATCGCCATCATCTTTTAATGGCTTTTTCCCGTGCATTTCCCTGTCCTTATCTATTTCCTCTTTTAGTTTTTGATCATAAAACTTAGCTGTCTTCTTTGCGACTAATATATTTTTTGCCTTCTTTCGATTTGCTGCGGCTTTCACATGGGTAGCATCTACAAAGGCTGTTTTTGTATCGACTAATCCTTTGCTCATGCATTGAAGAAGTATATTAGTGAATATCTGTTCAAACAGATCAGTTCCTTCAAATCTTCTTTTGTAGTTTTTACCGAATGTGGTGAAGTGCGGAACAGGATCAAAGAAATCCAGACCAAGAAACCATCTGTATGCCATATTTACTTCTATGTCCTTAATGGTCTGTCTCATACTGTTTATCCCAAAAAGGTACTCGATCATCGGTATTTTAATGAGCATTACAGGATCCAGACTGGGTCTACCGTTATCAGGACTGTACTTTTCTTCTACAAGGTCATAAATGAAAGAAAAATCAACATACTTATCGATCTTTCTTAAAATGTGATCTTCAGGGACCAATTGATCCAGAGAAACTACTTGGAGTTGACCTTTTCTATCTTGATTTTTAGTAATCATAAAGAAGTCCGCCTTTCTTTAAATATTATACCATAGAATGGCTTAAACTTCAGTAATTTCAAGGGTTTAGAGGATTTAAATCATTAAGATAAAAAGATTTCTGCGCCCGCCCTTCAAGGTTGCTTCCTGCGTTGCAGGAAGCTTCTGATCTGTCCCTCCCATGCGCAGAAATCATCCTGGGTTGCGGCGCAGCCAAAAAGAAAAGCCCCACGCGTTTGCGTGAGACTTTGTCTTCAGTCTGCAGAAATACCCGGCATCAAGCCGGGTATTTCTTTTTAGCTATCTTTCGAACAGTTTCTGATCAAATAATATAATATACTTAGTAATCCTTAAGACATTTAGCTTCTAAATAAATAATTATTCTTAGTAATCCTCAAGACATTATCTACTCGATGATTTTACCGTCAATGGATATTGTAACAACTCTCCATGGAATAAACTTCCCGCTCTCTTTTAAAGCCTTTGTTGCGGCATATTCTAGCCCTCCGCAACAAGGCACTTCCATTCTTAGGATCGTTACATCTTTTATTTCATTGTTCTTTATTATTTCGGCCAACTTTTCGCTGTAATCTATATTATCAAGTTTTGGGCAACCAATGAGTGTGATTCTTCCTTTCATGAACTCCTGATGGAAATCCGCATATGCATATGCAGTGCAATCTGCCGCAATCAGTAGTTTTGCGCCATCAAAGAAGGGTGCTGTCGTAGGAACCAGTTTTATTTGGCATGGCCACTGCCCAAGCTGCGATTGATATTGGTTTTTCTTAACCATAGTGTTTTCTTCGTAATTTATAGTGTTTTCCTTGTGATTAAATGTCTGAACTCTGGTACCGGGGCATTGGTTTATTTCAGGGTTATTGTTGTTCTCTTTAGCCTTATTTTTTGCCAGTTCTACTGCAGATTTGTCATATGCAGGCGCTTCTCTTTCTTCAAAACTGATTGCTTCCATGGGACACGTGGGGAGACAATCACCAAATCCATCACAGAAATTTTCTCTGACAAGCTTTGCTTTTCCGTCAATTACTTCTATTGCTCCTTCATGGCATGCATCTGCGCAGATACCACATCCGTTACATTTACTCTCATCAATATGTATAATCTGTCTTTTCATATCATTCCCCACAGTTAAGCAATCTTTGTAATATCGTTATAAGCTGAATCTTTTTTTGAAATTGCAGGATCTTTCTGATGTTTTTGATTCTCAGCTATTTTCATCATTTGCTCATACATAGCTTCTCCTACACACTGTTTTGCATACTGACACCATTGCACACAATTTAATGTGTCATTATAAATTTTAAATCCACAATTTGGGCATTCAGCATCTGTATCAATAGTCCATATTTCTATTTCATGTCCACAATGAGGACATTTCTTTTCCATTGGTTTAGGTTCCGGTTTTCCCTGACATCCATTAAAAATTGCTGCCATTTTTATACCTCCATAAGCTTTAATGCTTTTATACTTTGTTTTACAAGCAAAGTATAGTATACTAAAGACAACAAGTACGTTAGAAAACAAACAAAAACAGAAGAAATAGGTATATTGCATGGAAAAATATTTGTCAGTTTTAAGAAGAAGCCCGTTTTTTGCCGGAATGACAGATGAAGAAATATTAACAGTGCTTCATTGTGTAGAAGGAAAAGTTTTATCATCGGAAAAAGATCAGTTTATATTCCGTGTGGGTGATTCTACCGATGTTATGGGATTAGTTCTATCAGGATCGGTAATGATTATTCAGGAGGACTATTGGGGGCACAGAAATATAATTAGTAAATGTATGCCAGGGGACTTTTTTGGGGAACCTTATGCAGCTACGCCCGGTTCTGTGTTGAATTTAAGTGTGGTTAGTGCCGAAAAATCTGAGGTGCTGATGTTGAATGTCAGACGGATGTTGACTACTTGTCCCTCAGCATGCGGACATCATAGCAAGTTGATAAGAAATCTAGTGGCTGTAATGTCAAACAAAGTTCTTGTTCTTAACGACAAGATTACCCATGTAAGCAAAAGAACAACAAAGGATAAGCTGTTATCTTATCTTTCATCAGAGGCGATCAAGCAGGGTAAAAGTTCCTTTGATATACCTTATGACCGTCAACAACTTGCCGATTTTCTGTGTGTAGAAAGGGCTGCAATGTCGGCAGAGCTGTCAAAACTTCAGAAAGAGGGGATTATCAGGACAAATAAAAATCACTTTGAATTATTGTCTGATACCATAAAATAATTAAAGAAGAACAACAAGTAGTAATTTATAACTAATTAGGTTAATGCAAGACATTGGCATATTACTGTAATTAGTGATATATTAAATCAAAAATCATTAGATAATGAAGGGAAGTAAATGATTAAAATATTGGATTTATATCTTTGTTTTCTAAAAATAGGCGCCGTCAATTTTGGCGGCGGTTATGCTATGCTTCCATTACTTCAAAAAGAACTGTCCGAGGATAGAAAATGGATCTCTGACGAAGAACTGACGGATTATTATGCAGTCGGACAATGTACTCCCGGTCCTATAGCAATGAATGTATCGACGTTCATTGGCCAAAAAATTGCAGGATTTCCGGGTGCGCTTGTTGCAACAGGTGGTTTTATAACAGCTCCTTTTTTTATAATCATTTTAATATCCGCATTCCTTAGAAATTTTGCATATATACCTGTAGTGCAGCATGCTTTTGCCGGAATCAGGGTTTGTGTTTGTGTATTAATACTTCAAGCAGTTATAAAACTTTGGAAGAATTCAGTAGTTGATGTAAAATCCCTAATTCTTTACCTGATTATTCTTTCACTGAAGTTGTTTTCAAAATACCTCCCTGTAGCAATTCCCGCTGCAGCTTTGGTGATATTTGCCGGTGTTTGCGGTATTCTTTTTGCAAACAAAAAGGATACTGTTAAGAGTAATACCGAAACAAAGGAGGCGGACAAATGATCTACCTCAGGTTATTCTTTGAATTTTTTAAGACAGGATTGTTTGCTATTGGCGGTGGACTGGCCACGCTTCCTTTTCTCTATGAAATGGCAGATAAGACCGGATGGTTCACACGTGCGGATGTAGCGGATATGATTGCTATATCAGAATCGACGCCGGGTGCTATCGGCATTAATATGGCTACATTTGCTGGATTTAAAACTGCAGGTATTGTCGGTGGAATATGTGCTACTATAGGACTTGCAGCTCCATCGATTATAATAATACTTATAGTTGCAAAGTTCCTGAAAAAATTCAGAAATAATAAATATGTAAACAATGCATTTTATGGATTAAGACCTGCTTCGATGGCAATGATTACTGCAGCCGGATTAAACGTTGTAAGCATTGCGCTGGTTAATCTTGATGCATTCTCAAAAGCAGGAGCAGG
>CACXGE010000052.1 GCA_902767135.1 uncultured Lachnospiraceae bacterium
ACGCATGCAAAATTGCCCGATTTTTGTAAAATCTACATTTTCTTACGGTGTCAGCAGTAAATGCTGACACCTGTACTGAATAGTTACAATTTCACATATGTTGTGTTGTATCTGTTTGGAAATATGGAACAGATATATTTGGTTTAAATCAAAAAAAGTATATCATAAACAGTCATAAAATACAAATAGTAAAGGCAGTATAAAAAATGGTATGAAAAAGTGATTGACAACGAATGATAGTTAGTCTATACTAACAACTGTGGTAATCATCACAGAAACTTGTAAATAGTAGCCACAGAATCGTTAAGGAACGTATAAGGAAGGGAAGCTTAGCATGGGAAACATCATTGTTGTAGGAATTTTGCTTATAGTGCTGGGAATCAGTGTGGGCAGCATGGTGAGGGATAGGAAGAACGGAAAATCAAATCATTGTTGTGGTAACTGTAGCGGATGTGAAAGGTATTGCCATAAGTAATATTACGGTAACCTCACAGTAATAAAATGTGTGTGATGCAAAAAACTCCAGACATCAATCTGGAGCTTTTTTATGTTTACCGATGCCGGAATTGGCACCTGGAAACAGGAACCATATAGTTTGTATATTTTGTACAATATGTTATTTTTTTCTGGAAAATAAGAAGAAAATATGGTAGAATTTATGGTGGTAGGTTTATTATATTCCAAAAGAAAGTAGGGGGATTAGAATGAAAACGAGAAAATTGGGAATTACAAAACAGATGTGTCTGATGATTTCGGTGCTGATTTTGCTGGGGGATTTGGTCATGGGAACTATTTTAGGCAACAGAGTACAGGCTATGTTACTGGAGCATATCCAGAACAATGCACTGAACATATCCAATTGTGCAGCAGCAGGCATAAATCCGGATGAAATGAAAGATATCTATGAATTGGGAGAGAAATCTGAATATTGGGATAGTGTGTATCAGGAACTTTCGGTGTATTTAGAAAATGGTGGCGTAGAATATGTTTACGTAGCTGGTATGATTAAGAATCAGTTTTCCTTTATCCTGGATACCGATCCCGAGGAACCAGGGCTGTACGGGGACAGTATTGAACCAGATGCAGATAATAAATCAGCAGTGCAGGGTGTTGCCAGTGTAAATGATGAACCTTTTGTTGATGAATGGGGGCAGCATCTTACTGCTTGGTCACCTATTATTGATGATGGAAACGTGGTAGCAGTTGTGGGTGTGGATGTTAGTTATGACAGTGTACAAAAAAGTTTAGGTAAGGTAACAAAACTGATTTTTGTAATTTGTTCCGTGATATATGTGGTGTTGATGATAGCATTACTGTTGATATCTACAAGATTATCAAAGGGATTCGGTGTAATTAATCAGAAAATTAAAGACTTGACAGATGGTTCCGGTGACTTGACAAAGAAGATTGAGGACAAGAGTGGAACAGAATTTGAGGTGATTGCCCAGAATATAAATAAATTTATCATGGAAGTGCAAGCCTTAGTGATACAGATTAGTGGAAGCTCAGGTGAGATTCATAATTCCATAAAAAATATGCATCTAAATGTAAAAGAGTCCACAGAGAATGCAACCAGTATTAGTGCTGTGGCAGAAGAATTATCCGCTTCTATGCAGATTTTGTCTGATACAGTAAAGCAACTGGATGTATCTGCAGAAGAAATGCATTATAGTATTCAAAGCACTATGGAGGACGTAAATTCTGGAAATGAACTTGTGCGAAATATAAAAGATAAGGCTGGGGATATTAAGAAAGAAACTTCAGAAAAAGAGCAAAATATACAGATGGTAGTTGAACAGCAGCAAAAGAAAATGTTAGAAAGTATGGAAGCAGGAAAGAAGGTTACAAGTATTTCCGATTTAACGGAAGATATATTGAGTATTGCGTCCCAAACGAATTTATTAGCTTTAAATGCATCCATAGAAGCGGCCAGAGCAGGGGAAGCAGGAAAAGGTTTTGCGGTAGTTGCTGATGAGATACGAGTGTTAGCAGACAGCAGTAGAGACACAGCAGGCAATATTCAGCTCATAAGTAGTGAAGTAGTAAACGCAGTGGAAGAATTGATTTCAGCATCAAATGAATTGCTCCATATTGTAAATGATAGTATGCTCCCAGATTATCAACAGTTTTTTCAAACAGCGGATGGTTACTCTAAAGACGCCGAAAAGATGCAGAATTTAATTGATAATTATACAGAGAATATGTCAGGTATTGCAAATCGGATAGAGGGAATGGCCTCACACACGAATTCCATCGCAAAGACGGTAACGGAATGTGACAGTGGCATTTCAGAAACTGCCCAGAATATTGTGATTCTGGCAGAAGAGATGAATAACATGATTTATGAGTCGGATAAGGTTACAGTCGCAGAAGAACAACTGAGAGATAAAATAAAGAAATATAAGACGGAATAGATAATATGAAGTGACCCCACATTTGTAGCAACGTGGATTTACCTGTATACTAGAGTTTGATAAGAACAAAGGTAACAGGGA
>CACXGE010000053.1 GCA_902767135.1 uncultured Lachnospiraceae bacterium
AAATGTAGATTTTAGAAAAATCGGGCAATTTTTCATTTGTCGGCATTGCCCGATTTCCGTAACTGTTCTGTGGTTCTGAACAGTTACGAAAAAGAAAAAATGAATGGAGGAAATGTAAAAATGCTATTTATCGAATACCCAAAATGCACTACATGCAAGAAGGCAAAAAAATGGTTGGATGACCACAATGTAGAATACACAGACCGCAATATTGTGGAGGAGAACCCTTCATATGAGGAATTAAAAGAATGGTATGAGAAAAGCGGATTGCCATTGAAGAAATTTTTCAATACCTGTGGAATGTTATACAAAGAAATGAAGTTAAAGGACAAGCTTTCTACCATGAGCGAAGAAGAGCAGCTTAAGCTTTTAGCTTCCAATGGAATGCTGATAAAGCGTCCACTGCTTGTTGGAGATGATTTCATACGGCTGGGATTTAAAGAAGCAGAATACAGCGAGATGAAATAGGGGCAGTGGGTTGTTATGCATTGACATAATAGCAACATCAATGACAAAACAGGAGGTTTCATTATGGCAGAGAAGGCTAAGGAAATTTTAGAGAAAGAGTATACTCCATTGGAGAAAGGCCTGGCAGTGGCTTGTACCTTTTTCGTGGGTATTATTATAGGATTTGTTTTATCACCAGTGAAAAAAGGGATTATGTTTGGCAGTAAAAATGGATGCAATAATGGCAGTAATAACCGCAACAATAGCAGCTCCATAGGATTGTCGAAAAAAAGAAACAAGAAGAATAGTTTATAGTGACAGGGACGCTACAGTACACAGGTACCTGTGTACTGTAACCATCATGTTATTTTAACATGATAGAAAGACTTGACATATATTGTTCTGCAGTATATTATATAGATAACCGATATATAGGATATCTACATAAGGAGGTTTCGTTTATGGCGATTGAAAAATCATTGGTATCTGGAAGTATGACGATGCTGATATTGAAACTGTTATCTGAGAAGGACATGTACGGCTATGAGATGATAGATACCTTACGTCAAAAATCTCAGAACGTGTTTGAGTTGAAGGCGGGAACACTGTATCCGCTTCTACATGGTCTGGAAGAGAAAGGCTTGTTGGTGGTATATGAACAGGAATTTGGCGGAAAAATCAGAAAGTATTATAGTCTTACAAAACAGGGAAGGGGACTTCTAAAAAAGAAAACAGAAGAATGGAAAGCGTATTCAGAAGCAGTATCGAAAGTTCTTGCATTGGAGGTGTAACTTATGGATGAATATTTGAAGACATTACTAGAACAGATTCGCTGTAAGAAGGCACGACCTTATATACGGCAGGAATTACAGGACCATATAGAAGATCAGATTGAGGAAAACATTCATGCCGGCATGAATTATGAGAGTGCAGAAAAAGAGGCCATCAAGGATATGGGAGATCCCGTGGAAATTGGGATTTCCCTTGACCGTATTCACAAGCCTAAGATTGCATGGAAACTTCTTATTATGATTGTTTTGATTAGTGTGGTTGGTATTTTGACACATTTCATGATTGCAAGACATATGGATGGGGGAATCGCATCTACTTCTGAAAGATACGTAATCCATGTCATGATGGGAATTGCAGTTATGTTTTTTCTATATTTTTTGGATTATACAATGTTAGCAAGATGTTCCAAGATAATTGCCATGGCATTAATAGCAATATGTTTAGTAACCTTGTTCTGCCCAGTCACGGTAAATGGTATGAGATATTATATAAGCTTAGGCGGAAGGCTTATATCTGTACAAGCATTGATGCTGTTTTATGTTCCAATTTATGGAGGAGTCATTTATAAATATCATGGATTGGGATACACAGGATTAGTGAAAGCAATTGCATGGATGGTATTACCGGTTTTTCTTACTTTGCGAATACCAGCAACAATGACAGCAGGTTTGATGTTGATATCCATGCTTGTTATGTTGACAATAGCGATTGAGAAGAACTGGTTTGTTATACCGAAGAAAAAAGCAATTGGCGGACTGTGGGGGATTTTCATGGTTATGCCCATTGTAGTATTCTTAGTGATGTATTTTGGGAATGTCCTGCGACCATATCAGAAGGCGCGTATACAGGCATTTGTTTCTAATAGCGGAGATTCAAATTATCTCCCGGCAACTTTACGCTCTCTTTTGGCAGCAAGTAAATTTTTAGGGAGTAGCGGTGCAGATGTATCGGGAAGATTGCCTGGGTTTAATGCAGATTATATATTGACTTATTTATCATCTATGTACGGAATAATAGCAGCGATTCTTCTATGTTGTGTTTTAACCGTGTTGATTCTTACTATTTTTGGTACAGCGATCAGGCAAAAGAATCAGTTAGGAATGATAATGGGATGTGGATGTGGTATGATTTTTTTAGTAAGTTCTGTGATAAATGTGTTAGAAAATTTAGGGATACTTCCGCCTACATTAACATTTCTCCCATTCATATCTGCAGGAGGAAGTTATATTGTTGTTTCCTATGGTTTACTGGGTATTGTACTAAGCATATATAGATATAAAAATGTTTATCCATCACAAGTGAGTGTCAGTATTCCTTCAAATAAAAGTAATGATAGGATTATAGATTGATGGAATATTGCTGGCAACTAGTGGGCCAGTGAACCCGGTTCACTGGCCCTTCCAACTATTCATATATTACAACAATGTCATTCTCCAATATCACAGTTTTTCCACTTGGAATAATATTTTCTTCCCCTCGCTTTAACATGGCAATCAGGATGTGGTCGGGAAGATTTAATTCTTCAATATTCTTTCCATTCCACTCATGGGACTTATCAATGGTAATTTCTCTTAAATGTATATCACTGGCGGCCTGGTATTCCGGGACACTTAAAATCACACTGTCATTTGCTTTGATAATGGTGTTGCCCTTAGGGATAATAGTTTCCTCTGCTCTCTTTATCATAAGAGCCAAAGAGCCAGAGGGAAAAGTGACTTTCTGAATCATTTTATTTTCCCAGCTATGTCCCTTAGGAATAAAGAAGCGTATCATAGTTATGGCGGATTCTTCCTGGTAGTCATTGAAAGTCTTTAATATATTTCCTTCTTCTTCTATCATGTGTAGCTTTTTTGCAACAAATGGAAGCAGAGAACCTTGCAGTAGAACAGAAAACAGAGAAATAAAAAATACGATATGGTATAAATCGTATTGAAGCATTGCACCGCTAGACATTGCCATCATTGCAAACACGATAGAAGCGGCACCACGAAGTCCGGCACAGGCTACTAGGATACATTGCTTTATGCTGCATTTGAAAGGCTTTAATATCAGAGTAACTACAATTGGCCGGACAACAAAGGTTAAAAAGACTGCAATGGCAAGTGCCAGCGGAAATACTGGAAGTATTTTATGAGGAAAGGCAAGAAGTCCAAGCAAAAAGAAAATTGCCATCTGTGCCATACCTGTCAGGGCGTCAAAGAAGTGTACCAGGGAAATTTTGTTTTTTAACTTTCGGTTTCCCATAAGAATTCCGGTGAGATAGACACTTAAAAATCCATTTCCATGCAGCAGTTCCGCTACTGAGTAGCTCATAAGTACAATGGCAATGACAAATATAGTGTCAAAACCTTCGGATAGAACCTCTGTTTTTTCGATGATTAGGCAGCCTAGAACTGCTACTGTGATTCCCACGAAAATACCCACCACAATTTGTGTAAACAACATTACAGAGACAGATATCTTTTCTCCACTTAAAAGTGCCAGACCTATCATGGTAAGCATATAAGCAATGGGGTCATTACTTCCACTTTCCAACTCTAAAAGAGAAGCGGAACCATATTTTAAATCCAGATTGTGGGAACGTAGAATAGAAAACACCGATGCGGCATCGGTGGAACTGATGACTGCTCCGATAAGAAAGCTTTCCACAAAGTCTATATGTAAAATATAGTAACAGAACGCACAGGTCAGCATTGCAGTAAGAAAGGTTCCTACCGTTGACAATGCCAGGGATTTCACGGCAACAGGGCGCGCAATCTCCCATTTCGTGCCAAAACCTCCATAAAATATAATAAATACAAGTGCCACAAGACAAATCTTTTCTGTTATCTCGTAATTGTCAAAGGAAATTTTAAAGATTCCATCCGACCCAAATATCATCCCCAATGCCATAAACAGTAGCAGGGCGGGCATCCCCAATTTTCCGGAGAAACGGTTTGCCACAATACATAACAAGATAACAGAGGTAACAAATAACAACATTGCCACCATATATAAATCACCTCTTTCTAAATATCTTTTTCTTGGGACAGCGAACCAAGTCCACTGTCCCCCTATTTATGTAACCAGTGTGGAAAGATTTATTTCTTGCACAAATCTCCGTTTTAGGATTTGTGCCTTTGAGTAAAATATCTGCAATATCTTCCAAAAGGTGTTCTCCGGCGTTCCAGCCATAAATCATATTATAGCGGCGGAACTGCTCTAAGTTGGTATATACAACTGCGTACTGCAATTTGCGCTCTGGCAGAAGTCTGGTTTTGTATTACGAATAAAAACCACATTCAATCTGTTAATAAACCTATAAATCCCCAAGTAATCTAATTTTTTATTACACATGACTTTATTGTACTACAACTTCGGGTGATTCTCAAACAAATTTTAAATGCAATAAGAATGATGGTAACAGTTCAGGAAGGTCTGCGCATTTACTGTAGGAGCCAGCGAACCAGGTTCGCTGGCTCCTATCATTTCTTTTGTAGCATATCCACAAAAATGAAACTTTATGCTATAATAAATTCGTTTGTAGGGACAGTCCTGTGATAGAACGTCCCCAAAAAAAGAAAGGAAGAAAATATAAAAGATGAAACATACAGAACTAAGGGATATATTACATAGAATCGACCACAAAGGCTACCCTGCCTACAAAGATACCAGAGGACGTTATGAGTTTCCGGAATTTACCCTATCCATTGACCATGTGCAGGGCGATCCCTTTGCATCACCTTCCAAAGTAAGTGTTCTTCTCTCGGGAAAAAGAGCTGGCTTCCCAGAGGACTTGTGGAAGGAGACATGCAGAAGAATTGCATTGCAGGATTATTTGCTGCGTCAGTTTGGGAGAAGGATTGAGAAGGTATCTTTTAAAGCCAAAGGCTCCGGAAAGAGCGGACTGATGTCAGTGAGCCGTCCGGGACAGGAGGTATTAAGTAGAAGTGCCTGTGAAATCAATAAGGATTCCGGTGATATTCTTCTTCGCATGGAAGTTGGTTTTCCGGCAAACGGACGTACTGTGAATTCCAGAGAATTAGAGAAGATTTTGTTTGAATTTCTTCCAGAATGCGTGAAAGGGGCATTGTTTTATAAGGCATTGCCGGCAAAAGAAATTGCAGACTGGGTGAATCTGGCAAGTGACCAGCAGTATATCAGAGAACAGTTAAAAGAGCTGGGGCTTACTGCATTTGTGGCGGACAATGCTATACTTCCAAGGGAATCGGGAGTCTCCGGCAAACCATTGGGGCAGGCAGTGCCTTTTCATTCACCTAAATCTTTGGAAGTTACCATGGAGCTTCCTTTTAAGGGAACCATAAAAGGAATGGGGATTAAGAAAGGCATTACCTTGATTGTGGGAGGTGGCTATCATGGAAAATCTACGCTGTTAAAGGCCTTGGAGGCAGGGGTGTACAACCATATTCCAGGGGATGGCAGGGAGTATGTGATTACAGATGACACGGCGGTAAAGCTTCGGGCGGAAGACGGAAGAAGTATTCAGAAAGTGGATATTTCCATGTTTATTCACAATCTGCCAAATGGAAAGGATACCAAAGCATTCATTACGGAGGATGCCAGCGGAAGTACGTCCCAGGCGGCAAATGTGGTAGAAGCCATGGAAGCTGGGGCAGGAGTTTTTCTCATTGATGAAGATACCAGCGCTACCAATTTTATGATTCGGGATGAACTGATGCAGCGGGTGGTGCACCGGGATGCAGAACCTATTGTACCTTTTATTGACCGGGTGGAAGAATTGTATCGTAACTTTGGAATTTCCACTATTTTGGTAGCTGGAAGTTCCGGTTCTTATTTTCACAAGGCAGACTGTATTTTGCAGATGGATAAATATGAGCCGGTGGAAATTACTGAATTCGCCAAAGAGCAGGCAAAGCAGTTCCCACTGCCTTCTACATCCATTGCTGAGCATGGTCAGGTGAATTTTACAAGAAAAGTGCTGCGGGATAAGAGCTTTTTAGATGATCGGGTAAAGATAAAAACTATGGGAAGGGATTCTATTTCTGTCAATCGTGAGATAATTGATGTGCGCTATGTGGAACAGCTGGTGGATTCAGAACAGCTATCAGCCTTGGGATATCTTTTAAAGTACGCATACACCAATTTAGTAGATGGAAAAAAGACCATGCAGCAGGTGGTAGATATGCTTTGTGAACAATTAGAAAAAGGTGGTATGGCAAACATCTGTGGTGGAAGTTATCTGCCCTGTAATTTTGCCATGGTGCGCAGACAGGAAATATTTGCCTGCATGAACCGTTATCGGAAATTAAAAGTATAGTAACTATTCAGTACAGGTGTCAGCATTTACTGCTGACACCGTAAGAAAATGTAGATTTTAGAAAAATCGGGCAATTTTGCATGCGTAAGCATTGCCCGATTTACGTAACTGTTTCGTAGCTCTGAACAGTTACAAAACTTCCGTCTCAAAATTGAGACTACTATAAATGTATTCCATGGAAGTTTCGTAAAGCTGATGCACACAAATCAGAGATTTGGTGCAGGTACGAACCTTACAGTAAATGTAAGGTTCTGATTGAAGAGAGTGAATAAATAGAAATTATAAAAAGGTGGAGAATGATATGAGCTCACAAAAGAATTTACAAAAAAAATTGTGCATTCTGGGATGTATTCTGGATGTGTTGATTGTTGTCTTTGGATGGCTTGGAAGTTATATAGAAATCCATGAAAACACTATTGTTATGCTGACTTATTACACTACGGACAGCAATATTTTGATGGCGGTAGCGTGTATGTTTGATATTTATTATCAGATAAGGGCAATGAAAGGACAAAAAGTATCAAATTGGATAAAAAAGATAAAATTTTTGGGAGTATGTTGTATGAGTATTACTTTCTTGGTGGTATTTTGCGTGCTGGCACCCCAAGGCGGAATTGAGGGATATTACCGCAGTTATTTTGAAGGGGCTTTGTTGTATCAGCATTTATTGTGTCCCGTGCTTGCTGTGATTTGTTTCTTTGTGGTAGACAGCAGGCAGAAAGCAGTGGGGGAAACTACGGCAAAGCTTGCCTTGATACCTACCCTATGCTATGCCCTGGTATCCATCGTGGGAAATATTACAAAGCTGATGTATGGACCTTATCCATTTTTATATGTGTACGAACAACCTGTTTATATGTCTATCTTGTGGACAGTGATTATCTTAGGGATGGCATATGTGATTGGCTGGGGGCTTTGGAAGATAAATCATAGGGTGTATGGGAAAGTGAGATAGGAAACACAAGAAGAAATAAAAATGCCTAATGGATACCATCCGCACTGTCTGAACCAGTGAACCCGGTATCGTGGCACACATTTTATCATATTAGTTATTGACAATACTGTTCATATACTGTATATAAGTATATATACAGTATATGAACGGAGGAGAGTATATGTTAGAGATACAGGGATTACAAAAGAAATTGGCTGGATTTACACTTCAGGATATAAATCTAACACTTCCCAAAGGCTACATTATGGGGCTGATTGGAGAGAACGGTGCGGGGAAAACCACACTGTTAAATCTTATTCTTGGTTTGTATCAGCCTACCGAAGGTGAGATTGTGATGGATGGCATGACCTATGAAACACAGGAAAAGGAGATACGAAATCTACTAGGGTATGTGCTGGTGGAAGATGTGTTTTCCGGAGAAATGAAATTGATTGACCAGGCAGATATGTACGGAAAATATTATGATAATTATGACAGGGTATTATTTTTAGAATACTGCAAACGTTTTGGGCTGGAAGAGAAGAAAAAATATAAAAAGTTATCCAAGGGAGAAAAGTTAAAATTTCAGTTTGCCTTTGCATTATCCCACAAGCCTAAGCTGTTGATTTTAGATGAGCCCACTGCCAATTTTGATCCGGAGTTTCGAGATGAATTTTTAAAAATCATCACTGATTTTGTGGCAGACGGAGAGAAAAGTGTATTGCTGGCAACCCATATGACCGAAGACTTGGACCGGATTGCAGATTATGTAACCTTTCTTCACCATGGAAAAGTAAAATTCAGTGTGGAAAGAAGGGAACTGGAAAATAGATATCGCTTGGTCCGTGGAGAGGATTATAAAATCAACTTGATTAATAAAGCACGGGTGATACACAAAGAAAAGGGAACCTATGCCACTACCGCTTTGGTGGAACATACCAGATATTCTTTTTATAGTAATGATTTGGATATTACAGTGCCAAGTATTGAAGATATTATGTATCATATGATAAAGAGTGAGCAGAAGGGGGGCAAGGGGCTATGATAAAAATGGTATTAGCTGATTTTTATGCGCAAAGAAAAGAGGCTTTGAAAAAAAGCTGTGGCAATGTGGTGTTATCAACTACATATTTGATGGTGTGGTCTTCTTATTCATTCTGGCATATGGGAATGGAGAAACGTCTGATAAACATAACACAATTTCTGGTACTGCTTTTAGTGCTGCTGCTTCATGCTATGTACCCGAATAATTTGGCAACTGCCATGTTTCTTATTCCAGTCAGCGAGAAGGAACGAAAAAACTATTTGTATACGGCGTATGGTGTAAAATTAGTGTTGACGACAGGAATTCATATCATATGTAATAGTTTGCTGGTTGCTTTTGGAAAAATGATATGGTGGCAGGCCATTTTACTTGTACTGGTATTACTTTTGTGGAGTATGGTTGTAGGAATGAGTAATTATAGATTTGCGGATCCCCTATTACATATGAATCGGGGAAAAGTAGAAGATAACGGATTCAGACGTTGGATATCGTATATTGTTTCGGCATTCAGCTTTTTCGTATTGCTTGCAACAGACGGAAAAGAAATCATATTCGGATGGGAACTTGTACTTATTGCAATTCTTGTAATAGTGGAGTTTCTACTATGTTTTTGGAATATAAAAAAAGATCTTCACACTCATATGGAGAGGGGAACGAATTATGAAAAGACAATGGCGTTAGTAGCAAATGGCAGTACAAAAGCACAGAGATAAGTATGCCCGGGCAGGAAAGGAGATAAATGTTTATGAAAATCGTAATTAAGCCCCAGGGAACCATGGCAATATATGAGCAGATTGTAAATCAGTGGAAAAATGCTATTGTGACCGGAGAACTAAGGGCCGGAGAGGCACTTCCCTCCATACGAAAGTTAGCCAGCGATTTGCAGGTCAGTGTCATCACTACAAAGCGCGCTTACGAAGAATTAGAAAAGGAAGGTCTGATTCGCTCGGTGGCGGGAAAAGGTTTTTACGTGTGTGAGTATAATCAGGATTATTTAAAGGAGAAGCAGTTAATGATGTTAGAGAAAAGATTGTCCGAGGTGATTGGGGAGTGTGAGAGTGCCGGAGTAACCCCGGAAGAGATTTTAGAAATGGTTCAGACCTTATTGGGGGTGTAGAAGGAAATATGTTAGAATTTAGGAATGTGACAAAAAAGCAGGGGAAATTCTGGCTAAGGGATATTAATTTTCAGTTGGAGGAAGGCTTTTTATTGGGCATTGTGGGAAAAAACGGAGCAGGAAAAACCACATTGATGAAATGTATGTTGGAAGAAAAGTCATCCTATACCGGGAATATCAGTTTTCAGGGGCAGGATGTGAGAGAATACCCTAGAGAATTTCGGGCAAAAACTGCATATGTTGCAGATGAAAATATCTTTTTGAATCGAAAGACAGCGTTGGAGAATGTAGAGATTTTAGGGGGATTTTATCCGGAATTTGATGTGGAAAAGTTCAAAAAATTTATGAAAGAGATGAATCTTTCCGGGGGAAAAGAAGTAGGAAGGATGTCCAGGGGAGAGTTTATCCGTTTTCAGATCGCTTTTGCCAGAGCCAGAAATGCAAGATTGTATCTGTTAGATGAGGCAACGGCTGGAATGGATCCAGTGTTTCGAAAGGACTTTTATGGAATTTTAAGAGAAATTCTAGCCACTGAGGCAACGGTTCTGATGACTACACATGTGCAGTCGGATATCAATAAAAATATGGATTATGAGTGCAGATTAGAGGCAGGACGTATGGTATATTATGAGGAGAACACAGGGGATATGGAGTAACAGGAGGAGTGTTACATGGATAACAAAAAGGAAAAACAAATACTAAAACAAATAGAAATGGAGCAAGAAAAACAGGCACGAAATCAGGTGAGAGAGTTTGACCGTCGGCTGTTGGCGGCAAGAGATTATGATGCGTGGCTGTATCGGGTACCCTTTTGGATCTTAGAAGGAATGTTTATGCTTTTGGGAAGTTTTATGATAGAGGACAGGGACTACCTGTTCTGGTGGCTCGGCTTTGCCTATGCCTTTTGCCTATCCTTAGAACTTAGGTGTTATCAAAAGTTTCAGGAGCAGTCGGTGTATGAATTATTATTGTATTATCCTATCACAAAAAAGGATATCTGTCTGGTAAGGTTAGGGTATCTGAGGGATAAACTATTGCGAAGACTGGTGGTGCTGTATCTAATGCAGATTCCCTTTATCGCATACCAAAAGACAATCCCCCTTTTGCATATCCTGTTTCCTCTACTCTACACGGGAATCGCTTTGCTATGTTGCGGAATGGATATACTGGGGGCTGTCCTGGGGATGAATGAAAATAGAAAATAAGAAATAGGAGAATTAGAAAACATGAATCATATGAAAGTGATGTATTATTTGAAAGATACAAAAAAAGAAAAACAAATCCTAAAGCTTTGTAGTCAGTTGGGGATTCATACAAGAAAAATAAAGGAAAAGGATGTGAATGTTTCCTTAAGCACTTTGGCGGGGATTTCAGGAGCGGTCTCCATGAACCAGGTAGAAAAAACCCCCAAGGGTTATGAGATGCCAGAACTTTTGATTTTTGTGGGTATGACAGAGGAAAAATTGGATGAATTTCTTACAGAATACAAAAAGCAGGGGATTGAGCCCATAAGCTTAAAAGCAATGGTAACACCACACAATATTTCCTGGAGTGTGTATCAGCTGGTGGCAGAGCTAATAAAAGAGCGTGCTTCGATTTTCATGGGAAAGCAGTAGGATAAGGAAGGGGCAGAAGTGAAAAGATTCTGTCCCTTTATTTGCGTGCAGCAATTGAGGCTAGCATATCTGCCAGTGCCACTAGGTCGGTAGAGAGAATGACTAGCTCTTTTTCGTCAAGGCAGTCGGCTAATCATTTACTTTTGTATCGAAACAGTTGACTTTAGAGTAAAAAGTATCGCTAGAATCCATTGAGTAAAGTAACAGGAAATTATACAATAGGAGAGAAAGGAGGGAGAAAAGATGTTTGAGTTTGGGGATAATTTAGTGAAACTAAGAAAAAGTAAAGGAATAACCCAGGAAGAACTGGCAGAATTTGTGGGTGTCACCAAGGCATCTGTTTCTAAATGGGAGACAAAGCAGAGTATGCCGGATATCGGAATGTTACCTCTCTTATCTTCTTATTTCGATGTATCCATAGACAGTTTGCTGGGATATCATCCCAAGCTAAGTAAGGAAGAGATAGCGCAGACTTATGGAGAATTAGCAGGAAAATTTGCAAAGGAACCCTTTGAAATGGTTATGAAAGAGAGTGAAGAGCTGGTAAAACAGTATTATTCCTGTTACCCATTTTTATTTCAAATAGCTGTCTTATGGTTAAATCATCATATGCTGGCGGAGGATACCCAGAGAAGAAATGTAATCTTGGAAAACGCATGTGACTTGTGCAGTATCATCGTGGACAAGGAGAAAGACCAGGTGATATGCAATGATGCTATAACTTTAAAAGCACAGATTTTATTGATGTTAGGCAGGTATGAAGAGGTGGTGGACTCTTTAAAGGGCATAGCAGATCCATTAGGCTTATCAGCCCAAAGTCATAATCTTTTGATACAGGCATATCAGGCAAAGGGCGATACAGAGATGGCAGAGAGATATAGCCAATTACATCTTTACAACGATATTTTGGGAATTATCAGTCATTCTACCCTGTATCTGACAAACAATATAGATAATGAATTAAGATGTGAGGAGACTATCGAGAGGGTACTGGAAGTTATGAAAACTTACCATTTTCTAAAGATTAATCCCAATACATCCGCATTGTTTTTTCTTCAGGCAGCCACAGTGTATGCCACCTATGACAGGAAGGACAAATTTCTCCAGATGTTGGAAAAGTATGTGGATGCCATATACGCATTGTTTGAAAAGGAAGTTGTTCTTATTCAGGGAGACAGTTATTTTGATAAGTTAGAACTTATGATAGCACAGCGAAGAGAGACGAAACAGGCTCCACGGGATAAAAAAGTGATTTTTCAAAGTGCAATGTCAATGTTTGAATATCCCTTATTTTTAAAATACAAGGATGAGGAAACATTCATTACATTAAAACAAAAATTAGAGAGAAAGGGTGAAGAGATATGCAAATGACAGTAGAACAGATAAAAGAGGTATTACCGTTTTTAATTCCAATCATTGTGGCAGAGGTTATTTTATTGGCTGTGACTCTGAGACATATTTTGACTCATGAAAACTACAAAAGAGGCAACCGAATTCTTTGGATTGTGGTTACTCTGGTGGGAATGCAGTTCTGGGGACCAATACTTTATTTTGTTTTCGGAAAAGAGGATGAGTAGATGAATATTTTGACATTGAATCAGGTTTCAAAAAGCTTTGGAAGTAAACAGGTGGTAAAAAATCTGTCCTTTGAAGTGCCGGAACACATTGTATATGGATTTATAGGAAAAAATGGGGCGGGTAAAACTACTACCATGAAAATGATTTTGGGATTGGTAAAAATGGACGAAGGTGAGATAAAGGTAAATGGAAGTAAGGTAACCTTTGGACAAAATACAACCAACCAGTATATTGGTTATCTGCCGGATGTGCCGGAATATTATGGGTATATGACTCCAAGAGAGTATCTAAAGCTCTGTGGTAGAATCACCGGAATGGAGGAGAAAGAGATTCAGAAAAAAAGCGATGAACTTTTGGAATTGGTGGGACTTAGCCAGGAAAAGAGACGAATCAAAGGATTTTCCAGGGGGATGAAACAGCGTCTTGGGATTGCACAGGCCTTGCTTAACAGTCCTAAACTCTTAATCTGTGATGAGCCAACCTCAGCTCTTGACCCGGTAGGTAGAAAAGAGATTCTTGAGGTGTTATCAAAGGTGAAAGAGCATACAACAGTTATTTTTTCCACTCATATCTTGTCTGATGTGGAAAGAATCTGTGACGAAGTAGCTTTTTTACATGAAGGAAGCATTGTGATGAAGGGGACTCTGGCAGAGGTAAAGAGCCTTAGAAAGGGAACAACAGTGGAGGTGGAATGTGCAGGAAGTGATGAGACAGACAGAGTGCTTTCCCTGTTACCTGGGGGGAAACGGGTCAGTGAAACCTCCATAATCTATGAAAAAACCAACCAAAAGCGCATGAATGAAATGATGAAGGTTCTGGCAGAACATGATGTGAAAATACAGAGAATTGAAATGTTGGAGCCTACCTTAGAGGATTTATTTGTGGAGGTGGTAAGCAAATGAGACAATTGACCACATTTATACAAAAGGAATTTATGGAAGTATGCCGGAACAACAAGCTGATGATATGCACAATTGTGTTTTTTTTGTTGGGAATTATGAATCCGGCGATTGCAAAGCTTACGCCCTGGCTATTTGAAAAACTTTCGTCCAGCTATGAAGATATGGGGATTATTTTGACAGATGTGAAGGTGAATGCCCTGACCTCCTGGGAGCAATTTTACAAGAATCTTCCCATTGGAATGGTTGTGTTTGTTTTAATGTTTAGTTCCATTGTGGCTTCAGAGCTGGAAAGAGGCACCCTGATTAACATATTGACCAAGGGCATGGCACGATGGAAAATTTTAGCTTCCAAGGGAATTTTATTACTTGTTATGTGGACCGGATGTTACTTTTTGACTTATGGGATTACGTATGTATACAATGATATTTACTGGGATAATGCAATTGGGAAAAATTTATTCTTTTCAGCGCTATGTATGTATCTTTTGGGAGTATGGTTAATATCACTTATCCTGCTTATGTCAGCTTTGGCTAATCACGGCACCGGAGTTGCCCTGGGCACCAGCGTGGTTTTCCTGATATGTTATTTAATAAGTGTAATTCCCAATGTGGAAAAGTATCTGCCAACGAAATTGATGGAGTGTTCTCAAATTCCTTTTGGAAGAGGAACTCCGGATGATTTTACATATGCCATAGTCATCATTATCCTGTGGAGTCTGATGGATGTGATGATTGGAATCCTGGTGTTTAATAAAAAAAATATCTAGACAAAATGGGTATCTGTTTCGTGATTTTGAACAGATATCTATTTTTGTCAGTGTTGACATCCACCACCAGAAAGGATACACTACATATTGTAACAAAATTTCGGGATAAAAGAGGAGGAAAGAAAAATGAATCAAGATGTAACTTGTGATAATGAGAGGGATGGGTGGAATAATCCTTTTTTAAGAATAGGATTGTCACTTTTTATTATGACGGTTCTGGTGAATGCAATACAGTATGGAATGGCTTTTTTGATTCAAAAGACACTGCCTGCATTTGCAGATTCCAGTTGGTATACTTATGTTTTGGTTATTGTGAGTACTTATGTAGTAGGAGCACCAGTGGTTATTATGCTAGTCCGTTCCTTGCCAGTCATTGATAAATCAAAAAGAGAAAAAAAACCATTAAAGTGGTATACATTACCATTGCTTTTGTGTGCCAGCCTTTTGGCAATGTATCTATTTAGTATAGTTGGTGTGGCCATTAACTATCTTATCGGTATGCTGGTTGGGGGAACTTCTTTAAACCCATTAGCAACCGCATTGGGCGGAAATGCATTGGTTCCTACTGTAATTACAGTAGCAATCTGTGCTCCAATTGTGGAAGAATTACTGTTCCGTGAAGTGATATTGGAAAGATTACGTGTCTACGGTGACATGACAGCAATCCTTGTCTCAGCTCTTTGCTTTGGATTGTTACACGGGAATATACAGCAGATTTTATACGCCACAGCATTGGGTGTTATTTTTGGGTATGTAAAGGTAAGAACCAATGATATTCGATATACCATTGGTTTGCATATGGGAATTAATTTGATTGGTTCTGTTGTAATTGCCAATTTAGCCCTCACAGGAAACCAGTATATTACTATGGTGGCAGGGATGTTGATTATTGGAATTTGTATGGTGGGACTGATAGCATTTATTTTAGGTTTTGCCTTGAAATGGGTTGACTTTTCAAAATTCAGCAAAGGAGAAATGATTCTAGAGCATCCGATACGGAAAATTTTTGGAAATGTGGGGATGATTTTATACCTGCTGATCAGTATTGTCTCTTGTGTGCTGGTAATTTTATCGATGAGAGGATAAAGTTATGGAAGACAGAATCAGAAGAGTTTATTGCCCTATGACAGAAACTGGATTTTATATTTTATTCTGTCTGCAGAAACCACAGCATGGATATGGTATCAGCCTGTAGGTAAAACAGATGACTGGGAATGCAGTTATCATAAGTCTGGGAACTATGTATAGAAAGAATGGAAAGATTATATAAAAATAGTAAAGGAGAATGGTTAAGGTAACAGTTTAGCCAAAAGGCTGAACTGTTACTGGTTAAGTGGGGGCTGTTCAGTGGGGGAATTGACAGCAGAAAAAAACAAGAATATAATATAACAGATAATTAGGAAAAAATACATCTTGTTTAAACTAAGGGTTTTTTTGGAACGAAGGAGGAAAAAATGAAGAAA
>CACXGE010000054.1 GCA_902767135.1 uncultured Lachnospiraceae bacterium
AAATCTCCGTCAGATATAAACTTTCCACCATTCTTATCATTCTCTTGTTCTCTACCTAATGCCCAATTATAAGCAAATCGAGCAGTATTAGCATATTGGAATAATTTGGTCTTTTGTTTGTTATTTGGGATTAACATTACTCGAATTGTTTTTATCATTATCTTCACCACCTTCTTCTATAAGTTCTTTAACAAGTTTTCTTGCTTTATTTGCACGTTTTCCTTGTAATTTACAACTAAATGCAGTTATTATTTGCACTAAATCTTCAACAAGTTCTTGTTGTTCTGATTTTTCAGTATTGTCAATTATTTCTATATCACAATTATATAAACTTGCGATATATTCAACTAATTCAAAACCAAACCTCAATAATCTATCTTTATACAAAACCACAACCTTTTCGACTTTGTTCTGAGATATTCGTTTAATCAATTCTTTTAATCCTTTTTTCTTATAATTGATTCCAGAACCAATATCACTAATAATCTCAAAAGGGTTTCCTTGTGCAGTTAAGTACAATTTCATATTCTCTATTTGACGTTCCAAATCATCTTTTTGTTTATTACTTGAAACTCTACAATAACCAATAGTAATCCTATCAAGATTTGGTTTTATATTCATAACTTGATTTAATTGTTCATGCGAATAATATCTATATCCATTGCTTGAAGTATGATGTGGGTGAAGTTTTCCATTCTTATCCCAATTCCTTAATGTTTGTGCTGAAACTCCTAAAATTTTTGAAAACTCATTGATAGAATAGTATTTACTCATAATTAAAATCTCCTTATAATGTTTATACTTTATTCTATCAATAAAAGTTATAAGAGTCAACAATTATTTATAGCTTTTTATAAGTTTACCTTATCTGTTTATTACCTCCTTTGTCTTATCCTCTTTATCATAAAGCTGAGCATTGTTCCCTATTTTGAACAGATACCCATCTATATTCATAGTTACTATAAAATTGTATCATTGTCACTTTAGTCGTGTCAACTATTGTTCACTGTCTCTCAGCTCTTTCACTGATTTTTTCAGCAAATTTACTACTTCATCTACCTCCTGTCTTGTATTTTCTTCTCCAAAGGTAAATCTGATGGCACCTTCAATATAATTTTCTGGCACACCTAAAGCCTGCAATACATGGGATGGTTCACTGCTATCTGCATTGCAGGCAGATCCTGCCGAAGCATAGATTTCACGCTCATTTAGTAAAATTAAGAGGGAAGCCCCAGACAGGTTTTCAAAACAAAAATTTACATTTCCTGGCAGTCTGTTCCTAAAAGGACCATTTAGTTTTACCCCTGGGATTTCCTCCATTACCCTATGAATCATGTAATCTCGTAAGTACTGCTCTCTGTTTAATGTAGCGTATAGCTTTTTTCTGCTGATTTCCACTGCCTTTCCCATTCCTACAATGTAAGGCACATTTTCTGTACCAGCCCGCATTTTATTTTCCTGACCACCTCCATGAATATAAGGTTCTATCTTTGTCCCCTCCTTGATATATAGAAAACCAATTCCTTTTGGCCCACCAAATTTATGGGCACTGGCTGACAATAAATCAATTTCACCTTTCCCCACATCCAGAGGAAGCTGACAAAACATCTGCACAGCATCTGTGTGAAATAGAATACCATGTTTTTTTGCCAGCCAGCCAATGGCCTCAATGGGCTGTAACGTTCCAATCTCATTGTTTGCTGCCATCACCGAAATTAATATGGTATCCTCTCTAATTGCAGCTTCCACATCTTCTATCCGTACTCTTCCCTGGCTATCCACATCAAGATAAGTAATCTCATATCCGTATCTTTCTAAATATTTACAAGAATACAGCACTGCATGATGCTCAGTTTTCGTAGTAATAATATGCCTTCCTTTTTCCCGGTTTGCTATCGCTATCCCTTTGACTGCCCAATTGTCTGATTCACTTCCACCAGAGGTAAAAAAAATTTCATTAGGTTTTGCGTTTAATGCCTGTGCAATCTTTTCTCTGGTCTTTTGTATTACTTCCTTATTTTCACTACTGATATCATAAGCCCCAGAAGGATTGGCGAATTTTTCATAGAAATAAGGCTCCATCTCTTTGATTACCTGGGGATACACCCTGGTAGTTGCAGCATGATCAAGATATATCATATCCCACTCCTTTTAGTTCTATCTTCCTGGATAATATCATATGCTTTTGTAAAAACTTTAGGTGTTTCCCATGTATTCATCATCAATTACATCCCTGTCAAAAGAAACAAAATTATTTTTAGAAAACACCATTTTTCTTACCATCACAGGATTTCTGAACCGATTTTTAGGTTTTTATTATAGAATATTCCTCAATAAGAAAATTGGTTCGGCTGGTATGGGAATTTATCAACAGATTTTTCCCCTTACTGCACTTTGCCATGCTTTTGCCATTGGCGGAATTACTGTGGCAATTTCCAAACTGGTTTCGGAATATACCAGGAAAGAACAGGACAAATACCAACGGCAGCTTTTGTCCACCGGCTTCTTCCTGTCCTTTCTTTTTTCTGTGTTCACAGGAGTTATTCTATATCATACTTCTTACTTTCTTGCAGTAAACATTTACAAAGAACCACAACTGTATCCACTGTTTCAACTTCTGTCCCTGTCATTTCCCTTTTCGGCACTTCACGCCTGTATCTGTGGATATTATTATGGGCAGAAGAAAATGCTACTTCCCTCACTGTCCATGCTGTTGGAACAATTGGCCCGCATATTTTCCATCATGTTGATTTTTCGGATTTTCGAGGCCTGCCACAAACCCACTGGAATCCACATTGCACTGATTGGAAGCCTGATTGGCGAAATGGTCTCCTCTTTATTTATGGCAACCTGCTACTTTTATGGTAGAAAGCTCCCCAAATATTCTTTTAGATTGCATACAATAACAAAACATATCCAACGAAAATTTACCCTTTCCAAGTCCATCCTCACCTTAAGCATCCCTGTGAGCAGCAACCGATTTGTGCTCTCCCTTCTCCAAAGTGCCGAAGCTTTATTGCTGCCTATGGCTTTGGTATCCTTTGGTTTTAATAAAAGCCAGGCCTTATCCCTATATGGAGCTTTTGCTGCCATGGCTCTTCCCGTCTTACTATTTCCTACCACACTCATAAACTCCATGGCTACCGTGCTTCTGCCTTCCGTTTCTGAGCAACAAGCTTTGGGAAACGGGGCAAAATTAACACAACTTATGCAAAAATCCCTGTTTCTTTCCTTTCTTTTTGGCTGTGGTCTGAATTTTATTTTCCTTTGCTTTGGCAAGTGGATTGGATTGTTTCTGTTCTCTGATGCTGTCTGTGGAAACTACCTGCAAAAAATAGCATTCATAGCCCCCTTTTTATGTGCTTCCACCACGTTAGAAAGCATCTTAAATGGTCTTGGAAAGATGGCCGGCTGTTTTTTTAGTAATCTGTGCAGTATCTTTCTGCGCCTGGTATTTGTTGTATTTGTTATGCCGAAACTGGGAATGAATGGATATTTCATCGGCCTTCTCACCAGTCAGATTCTTCTGTGTCTACTGCACCTTAGGAATCTCAAAAAGGCTTCGTTACTTTAACTTTTATTTCAATTTTTTATTTTAAATTTCTATTTTATTCTAAATTTCTATTTTATTTTACATTTTTGTTGCACCTTTCTACAAAAAAAGGTATGATAAGAAGGAATGACTTCTGATAAGATTTTTAATTTACCATTTTAAATCTTTTAGAGGAAAAGAAAAGAAAGGAACAAAAAGAGAAAATGGTACAGCACAAGAAACTAAAAAGATTACTTTTCTGTTCTGTAGGTGCTATATTTATTGGTAGTCTGTATCCAGTGGTGGAATCTCAGGCTGTCACTATTGCCCCTACACCAATCACACAGGAATCCGAGGCTTCCTCACAGATTTTAGTAAGCTTCTCCTTAAACTACAAAACGAAAAATGTGTGCCCTGATAAAATTGTAACTTACAAGAAAAAATATGGGACTTTGACAATTCCCGCCCGCAGAGGATATACCTTTTTAGGCTGGTTTACAGAACCGAAAGGAGAAACACAGGTAAAATCTTCTACCAAAGTAAGGAAAACTCAGGCCCATACGTTATATGCACACTGGAGCGTAAACAAATACAAAATCAAACTAAATCCCAACGGTGGAAAGGTGAGCAAAAAAACTTACACCAGAACCTATGGAAAAAAGTATGGCAATCTGGCGACTCCCCAAAAAACAGGATACGCCTTCGACGGTTGGTATACGAAAAAAAAGGGTGGTACCCTGATTACCTCTGATACAAAAGTAAAAGTTATCAAAAACACTACTCTTTATGCCCATTGGAAGGAACCATATCCTGAAATTGTCCTGAAAGACTATTCCATGAGTTCTGCTGATTACAGTTCCTTCCCATATAACCAAAGCCAGAACCCGTATCGAAGTATTATGTTGGGAGGTTCCTCATACTCATTGGCTCGTTCCGGTTGTCTTACCTGCGACATTGCTTTGATTATGACTTACCACGGAATCCCAACCAATCCTGTCACTCTTGCCAGAAATAAAAACCTATACACCGGAAGTGGCAATCTGATTTGGGGAAATCTTCCCGATCAATGGTATCAGGTATTTGTTTCAGGAAATTCCGCTTTACAAAAATGTTATGATTTATTAGATCAAGGCTATATGCCTGCTGTGTGTTTACAGCGTTCCGGTGGAATGCACTGGGTAGTAATCAGCGGCTATAAAGGAGGCTCTTCCTTGACGGCAGATAAATTTTTGATTTTTGATTCTGGAAGTTCAAAGACAAAGAACTTACAGGATGTTTTAAATACTAAGGGTACGATTACCAGAGTCATCTACATGGAACGCCCCTTGGAAATCAGTCAACATTAATTAACATAAATAAAATAAAAGCAAAAAAATCAAAAAAATCAAAAGCTTCAGGCAAATGCCTGAAGCTTTCTTTACTTTACTTTACTTTACTTTACTTTACTTTGCTTCTATATATTATTCTTCAAAATCTTCACCATATCTCTTCATATTCTTCATATTGTCCTGAATATCCTTTACAATCCACTCCGGTACTTTTTTAACAAAGCGCATCTGCGTGCCTCCGTCATCCTTGTTGTTTCCATAGGCAACTACGCTGTACTGGCGGTTCTCAACGGTATTCATATAATTTGTATACTGACTGTATGGATCCATATCTGCAATCCCCAGGATTTTTTCTATCTTTTCCACATCATTATATTCTACGTTCACCTCTCCCTCTCCTGATTCTACGTAATAACAAACATTCACAGATTTTACAGTGGAGGTATCTAAGGTATCCCTCTCTACTTTGGCACCGGCAGCTTCTAATAGCTTTATAGTTTCTTTAAAGCTGTCATAGACACAAACATACCCCAGAGTGATAGAATCATACTTGGTTGTGTTGGCGTATTCTAAGAACGCCATAGGCTTACTTTCACTGAGCTCTTCTATGTTTTTACTGTTGTATTCTTTGTTGTAGGTATCAAAGAGCTTTCCTGTTTCTTCCATAGTCAGCTCTAATTTTTTCGAAGAGTAGTCTCCATCCTCTGCATCATACAGATAGGTAATCTGGGTCACATCCGCCTTGTCTATATTATTTCCCTGATTCATTGCCCGGTAGTATTCCTTTTGCTTTGCTGCCTTTTCAAAATAATATTCTGACTTTCCAAAGTTTACCTGATATCTTCGATAGAGCTTCTCCCCTGAAGTGGTATAATAGCACACGAATACTGTGTCGGTCATTGCATTTTCATCCATCCCCTTCACATCCCTAAGGTCTTTGCGAATTTCTGTCATGAAGTCTTTGATAAACTGTTTATCTGTAATTTTCAAAAACTGCAAACCATAGTCATCTCCGTAAAAATATCTTTTGGTATCCATATCATAATAATGATTAAACTGATAATAATTCGTTGCCATATCATTAGAAGTCTGGATGTACATACTCTCTATCTTTTCCGGATTGTAGTCATGATTGTCGTACAAAGTGCCAATCACACCACTGCCAAAAACAACCATGGCAGCTAACACCATTGTGACACCACTGCTGGTAACTCCCTTAAGTATCGCCTTTACATCCTGTTCTAACAACAGCTGGAACAAAATATGCAATACCACAGCCACAAAGATAAGTCCCACAATTTTCCATCCTAAGCTGTTTTTAGTTATCATGATAAACATCTGTACCCCTAAAATCGTAGCTGCTGTCATAACCACCACTTTTATCACCGGCTTTGTGGCCGCAAAAGCCATGGATTTTCCTGTCCCCTCGGAAGGCCGCTTCAAATACACCAGATACGCCACAACACTGACAAGAATGAAAAATACCAAAACAAAGGCAAACCATGAGCCAAAATCCGAGATATTAAATTTTTCATCACCTCCAAAGGCTGCATACTTGGCAAGCTTTCCATAAGCCGCTGCTGGGGACAGTCTGGAAACCTTTGCCCCAAAATCAGAATGGTATACATCATAAGTGGCGGAATCTGTTTCAAGAATCATTTCCACGATACCAACCACAGCCAATCCATACAGTTGAAAACAGCCCACTCCACAAATTCCTGTAAGATAATTTCCTGTAAGTACCACAGCCAGCACTGCAATACTGTAACAGATCAGAAAACCTATGGTATGGGTGATAATCCCCAGAAAGGCCGATTTTATCACAGGCATGGTTCCATATCCTGCCATACAAATCATTCCAAGTCCCAGGAAGGTAAAAATCACAAACGGAATTTCATATATAAAAAATCCTGACAGATACTTTCCAAAAAACATCTTTTTTCTGTTGATTGGCAGACTGTGTAATAAATCTACCTGGGGTTTGGAATAGAGATATCCAAAGGTCAGCATTCCAATCAATGTGGCGAAAAATATGGTAAAGACTACCGTCATCTCATTGCTGCCGCCAATATCATTGATAAATCCACGAATCACTTCACTTTTCTGTATTTGACCAAGCTTCAATCTACGCATGGCTTCCTGAATCTGGAATGCCAGATAAATTGGATAAAGCATCACAAATGTGAGAATCACACAGATAAATAAGGCAAATTTATTCTTTATTTCATTCATTGTAAAATTAGTAAATAAGCTTTTTGATGTCATAGCCCACTACCTCCGTTTCACTGATAAATATTTCCTCTAAGCTTAAAGGAAGCACTTCGCAAAAGACCGGATTTGTACTCTCTATAATAGATACAATGTTCTTTCGTTCTCCCCGAATGGTCAATGTAACCAGGGACCCTCTTCGCTCGGTGTGTAAAACCTCCATTTGATTCAGGGTTTCAAATTCCTTGTCTTTATCTGAAAATACACACTGAACCTTGAAGATATTGCTCTTCATCTGTTCTAAATCCTTGGACAAAAGCACTCCACCTTTATGTAACAGTCCTACATAATCACAGATATCTTCTAATTCACGAAGATTGTGGGATGCGATTACCGGTGTTAAGCCTCTCTCTTCCATCTCCTTGGCAAATATGCTCTTTACTCCCTGACGCATCACCGGGTCAAGACCGTCAAAGGTTTCATCACAGAATAAATATTTACAGCCGGAGCTCACTCCAAGTAAGATGGACAGCTGCTTTTTCATCCCCTTGGAAAAGGTGCTGATTTTTCTGTTTTTGTCTAATTCAAAGCGCTGTAAATATCCATTTAATTTTCCACTGTCAAAGCCCTTATAAAACAGCTTGTAATAATTTTCCATATCACTGACTTTTGCACTTGGGGGAAAATACTGATCATCAGATATATAAAAAAACAATCGCTTTGCTTCTTCTGATTCATACACCGAAATCCCATCCACCAGAATACTTCCACTGTCCGGCTTTAACACACCAGCCAACATTCTCATAAAGGTACTCTTTCCTGCACCGTTGGTTCCAATGAGTCCAAATACATTCTTTTCATTTATGGATATGGAAATGTCATTCACCGCCTTAATGTCATCAAAGGTCTTACTTATATTGGACACTTCAATCATCTTTCATCCCTCCTCGAAATACTTCCTTGATAAGCTCCAGCACATCATCCTGGGTCAGTTTTACCTCCCGTCCCTCTTCTACGGCTTTTCGAATTTTTGCCTTGGAAGACTCCTGGACTTCCCTTAACATTTCCTCATGGAAGCTTACAAAGCTTCCCTTTCCTTTCACCGTATACAGATACCCTCTTCGTTCTAACTCACCATAGGCTTTCTGAATGGTATTTGGGTTGATGGATAGTTCCATGGCTAAGCTTCTCACACTAGGCAACTGACTGTCTGGCTCTAAAATTCCTTTTACAATCAGCTCCTGTAGCTTTTCTATTATCTGTTCGTAAATTGGTCTTGGATCTTTATAATCAATGATAATCATCCTTCTCCTCCTTTCTGAACTTTTACTGTATCAAGTGTACTACTTGTTATAGTACACATTATATAGGCTTTTCCTTGGAAGTCAATACAGTTCATAAAATCTTAATAAACAGGGACGGTTCTTTTGTCACGATATCGTGACAAAAGAACCGTCCCTACGTATTCATATACTACTGTAAATACTCCTCTATTCCATCTGCAATTCCCGTAACCATCTTTTGCTGATACTCATCTGTTGCCATCAAGGCATCTTCACTGGCATTGGTCATATAACCCATTTCCACAATGGTCACCGGCACCTGACACCAGTTGATACCGCTCATGGTATCTGTTTCCCAGACGGATTCCTTTTTGCATCCCGTAGCGGATACCAGATGGTCTAATACAGCACTGGATAAGGCCTTACTTTCGGAATAAAGATTTCCATTGTAAGGATTGGAGGCCGTCTGACAAATGGTCATAGCTCCATTGGCACTACCATTTTCCGAGCCATTGGCATGAATCCGGATAAAAGCGTCTGCATTGGCGTCATTGGCTATGGCCGCCCGCTCACTGTTACTGATGTTCACATCATTGGTAGTACGCACCATAATCACATTGTAGCCTCTGTTTTCCAGCTCTGTCTGAAGCTTTAATGCCACCTGTAATGTCAACTCATACTCTGCCAGCCCCGTTGCCACTCCTTTCGTTCCTCCTGCTACCTTTGCCTTTTTTTCTGTAGCTCCTGGCCCAATAGGTTCTGTAGAGGAATCTCCCTTTTGCTGATGTCCTGCATCAATTACAATGGTATCGGAGTTTTCAACCTCTGCTGTATCCGGTTCTTCATTTTTTATTTCTGTATTGTCTGGATCTTCTAAATTTCGGTTTGCTAAAAAATGGTAACCATCCGCTGTCTTTTTTAATGTTGTTTCCACAGCATATGCCGGCCAGAAATCTTCCGGTTCATTTGCAAACTTTACAGTATAGATGTCTCCCTTTACCTGACCACTTTCACAGACAAAAGGTATGTAATTGGTGTCTCCAGCTTCATGATAATAAGCATCATATTCTTTCAGATAAACTCCATCCATCTTGGTGTGCATATCCGCCAGGCCAACACCTAAGTTTTTCTGTAATAAAGCTTCTACATTTTTGGCAGATACCTTCACACAATCTGTATACAGCTCTTCCTGGTCACATTCTTTCAAATATGCTTCCACTTCCTGGGTAGTCATCTCTTCTCCAAAACCGGCTCCATTGTGAAATACCTCTCCCAGTTCCACGTTCTCCGGAGCATCATATTCCGATAAAAGAAATCCATAGGTGCTATATTCCTGAGCAAATTTTGTAAGTTCATCCAATTCCTCTTTGGATAATTCCCTTGTTTCTTCCTTAGTGTCGGACTCTGTCTCTTCAACCTCAGTATCTTTTTCCTCTGTCCCCTGTGTACCTTCCTCCATTTCTTCCTCTTCTACTGCCTTGGTAGGTTCTTCCACTTCTGTGGATTCTGTATTCTCCTGATTTTCCTGTGATACCTTAGGCACCTCATGGTCCGGTTCTTCCGGACTACCACAGGCAATAAGTGAACCCACCATCATCATCCCTAAAATAATTGCTAAACTTTTTCTTTTCATTGTGTTTTCTCCTATTTATTATTCTTTTTTCAGATTGCGTTTCTAAAATTCATCCCTCCATCCCCCGTATCGTTATACAAAAGAAAATCGTAATATATCATGACAAGGGGACACTCCTTATGACAAAAGGATCGTCCCCAAATTCTATTTTTTCATCTTTGGTTTTGCAATCAAACTGGCAAGGTAGCCGAAGATAAGAGCAGCCGATACGCCTGTGGCGCAACTTTGAAATCCGCCGGAAAAGATTCCAATGAAGCCCTTCTCGTCGATTGCCTCCCGGACCCCTTTCCACAGAGTATGTCCGAATCCCAGCAATGGAACGGATGCCCCTGCACCTGCGAAATCAGCAAATCCTTGATACAGTCCTATGGCAGATAACACAGCACCACTGCACACTAACAAAACCATAATTCTTCCCGGCATCAATTTGGTTCGATCCATTAAAATCTGGACCAGAGCACAAACCAATCCACCTACCCAAAAGGCATTTACATAGTCCATCTTTTCGCCTCCTTTTTATAAGATAGCATTACCAAAAGATAGACCCTCTATTCAAAAAAATGAAACTGGTATGTACACCTTCTTATACTGTTTTCATGTTCATCCATTTTGCCTTGTGGAATCGAACCAGGTAGATCAGTCCTCTCACACACTCATCCATAGCAAGGGCAATCCATACACCCACCAGCCCCAAATCACAGACAATGCCAAAGATATATGAAAACAAAGCTGCCACAATCCATTGACACACGATTCCACATATGACAGGAAATTTTACATCCCCTGTTGCTATCAGAGCTTTTACCATAACAATGTTGATTGACCTTCCAATTTCCAGTACGATTTCTACCAACAGTACCTGATGGGCAAGCAACAAAATTTTCTTATCGCTGGTAAACATACCAAAAAATAAATCAGAATAAAAATATAAACCAATACTTAGTCCCACAGACACCACTGTAGCCACCAACTGTACTGTCCATACTTTTCTGGCAACCAAATCTTTTCTCTTTGCCCCCACCAGGTAGCCTACCACCACCTGCATGGCTGCTGCAATTGCCACAGAATAAATGTATGCCACATTTGCTGCCATTCCCACATAAACCTTTGTAGTGATTACATAGGTTCCCACTGCGCTGCCGATGGTATTGATCACTCCCAGCACAATCATCTGAGACATATTGTAAGAAATCCCCTCTGCCCCGGATGGAATGGCTACTGCCAAAATTTTCCCAATGGTGTCCATAGGCATAGGTTTTAGATGACTCAATGATAATCTGATTCCCAGCTTCTTAAGAAAAACCAAAATAATCAACAACAATCCAATACCTTTGCTAATATTGGTGGAAATGGCCACCCCTACAATCCCCAATGCAGGAAGATGAAATAACCCATATATCAATATACCGTTTCCAATAACATTGATAATATTCATAATAAAGGAGATCACGGTGATTTCCTTATTCAGGGCATATGCTCTAAGTATAGCGCCAAATCCTATATAAACAGCTTGGATAATCACACAAAATCCAATGATTGACATATAGCTGCAGGCATCTTCCAAAATATCCTGTGGTATTTTCATCAGCAGAAAAATAGGTCTGTGTAACCCCACCAAAATTGCACTTGCCACAAAGCCCAAAATAATGAGCATAAAAATGGATACCGTACAGGTTTCCGCTATCTTCTGTCTGTTATCTGCGCCGAGAAAACGAGCCAGGACTATAGTGGTACCTGAGCCCATCACATTCAAAAAGATAATCAGGATACTCATAATTTGATTGGCGTTTCCTATGGCTGCCACAGCTTTTTGGGAATGATGGCTAATCATAATCTGATCTACGTTTCCAACCAGCAGCTGCAAAAAAAGCTCAATGAAGATGGGAATAGACATCCACACCATTTTCTTCATGGTATATTCTTCCACCCGTATTTCCTTTTGGTCCTGCATATTACAAAATCTCCATACCTACAATTTGAATCTTATCCTTGCTGATAGTTACTTTTTTATCTTTATTCACAGATATTTCTATCCTATTGTCCGGATTATTAAATTCTTTACCAAAACTGTACTTTTTTATCATACGATTTCCCTTTCTCTTCCACGTTTCATTTTTACATTTTTGTAGGATGTACAATGTCTTATAGTCTCAACGGTAAATGCCAAGACTGTACTGAAAAGCAACGTATTATTACAGTACAAAACCTAGGGATATTTTAGCATTATACATATATTTTTGCAACAAAATCCAGGTTTTGTACCTTAAAAAAACTGTACCGAATCGTTGCAATACTATTAAATATCTCCCTCTAAACAGACACCGTGAGCAATTCCCGGCACACTCATTCCTTCATTGTGGGATACCGGTGACATCAGTGCCCCTGTGGGCACAAACAAAACCCTTTTCCAAACCCCTTCCTTTATCTGCTTTAATATAAAAGCAGACAACACCGTGGCAGAACATCCACACCCACTTCCACCTGCATTGGTACCTTGCTTTTCCTTATCAAACATCATCATGCCACAATCCAGGATTCTGGATTTCACGTCATATCCTCTTTCTTTTAATAAATCAATTAAAATCTCCACCCCGATTTCTCCCAAATCTCCTGTGATAATCTTGTCGTAATAATCTACCTGTCGCTTGTAATCCGTAAGGTTTGCGTATATGGTATCCACTGCTGCCGGCGCCATACAGCCTCCCATATTCATAGTATCCTTCACACCATAATCTACGATTTTCCCTGTAGTGATTCCGGTAATCTTTGCGATTCCTTTCTTCCTTCCAACCAAAAAAGCTCCACTTCCTGTAACTGTCCAGGTAGATGAAGGGGGACGTTGATTTCCATAGGCAAGGGGAAATCGAAACTGCTTCTCCGCACTGGCAAAGTGACTTGAGGTTACCGCTGCCGTCAAATCTGCGGCACCCGCTGCAACGCTAAGTGCTGCCAAGGACAAACTTTCCCCAGCAGTGGAACAAGCTCCGTATAGACCAAACATAGGAATATCCATATCTTCCAATCCAAAACTGCTTGCCATGTTTTGTCCCAGCAAATCTCCTGCAAATAGATATCTAATCTGTTTTGCTGTGACACCAGCCTTACCCAGAGCCAGTGTAAGCGCTTCCTTTTGCAGTTCACCTTCTGCACTTTCCCAATTTTCGCAGCCAAACATTTCATCCTCACCTATTATGTCAAAGTATTCACCTAATGGTCCCTCGCCTTCCTTACTTCCCACTACATTACCACTTTGAATAATCCAGGGTGCATCTTGAAATTCTAAACTTTGCTTTCCAACCATTTTCATTTGACTCATAAAAACCTCCATACCGATATGTTACGTAATAGTTCCCTTTTTCGTAACTGTTTAGAACCACAGAACAGTTACCTTTTTTCTATATCTAGTATGGATTTTTTTTCTAAAAACATACTACATCCGCAGATGCAAAAAGCAGATACCCCAGGGGATATCTGCCTGCTATATACCATATATTCTTATGGCTTTAGAATAAGTTTACTTTTCCAGCTTCGCAGTCATTGATAACATAGTAAGCTGTGAAGTCTTCCGGCTTTACATAAATCTGGATTCTTTTGATTTCTACTCCACGATTTCCTCTCACTTCAAAGTCTTCCTTTACTCTTTTTGTGACTTCTTCCATGTCCACTTCATAATGACGAAACTGAATTGCCACTTCCGGTTTTACTTCCTTTACCATTTCTACTACCGCCTTTACTTCTTCTTTTACCTGTGCAACCTTTGCATCACCAGCCGTCTCCATTGCATTCACTGCATTTCCAATTTCCTGAGCCACATTTTCTGCTGCTATCTGAATCTTATCTGTTGCTGAAGCTACCTTTGCTGCTACCTTTGCTGCATTATGTTTTGCTGCTGCTTTACCACTTGTCTTTTTCATATATTTTTTCCCTTCCTAAAAATAATTACTTATGCATCCATTTCATGACAAATATCACGAGTACCTTGCACCAAACCACACATCTTGTTCTGTGATGATTCCACATGTATAATACTACTCTATTTTTTTTCTTTATGCAAGTAAAACATAAATGGTTATAATGTGTAATATCAAAATCAAAGGCATAAACACTACAAAATACCAATGTTTTGTTTTATGTCTGCAAATCTGCATTCCTAATATGGAACCGACACTTCCGCCGAAGATGGCAACCAAAAACAATACCTTTTCAGGGATTCGATACTTTCCCTTGATTGCCTTTTGTTTATCTACATACATAGATAAAAACCCCCAGATATTCATAATGAGCAGATAAATGGCCATTATCTTATAAAACACTATCTCTCTCCTCCTGCCAAAACCTTATAGCATTCCTCTCTCCTGTCACGAAAAATGCCCCAGCTTAGTCTATCCTCTTCCAAGGAATCCAAATCATACTCTGCAACCAGTACTTCCTCCTGGTCTCTTGATGCCTGCACACAAATTTCTCCTGTACCATCCGTCATAAACGACGAACCATAAAATATCAAAGAAGAGGATTGCATATTATTTTCTTCACAGGGGTGCACCACTTCTTCCCCAATGCGGTTAGCTGCAACCACCGGAATTAAATTTGAGCCTGCATGTCCCTGCATACACCTTCTCCAATGTGGCATACTGTCACATTCCAGAATAGGTTCGGAGCCAATTGCTGTGGGATAAAATAAAATTTCAGCGCCTTTTAACGCCATAGCTCTAGCGCATTCTGGAAACCACTGATCCCAGCAAATTCCCACACCTATGGTTCCATATTTTGTTTTCCATGCCCGAAATCCTGTATTTCCCGGAGTAAAGTAAAATTTCTCCTGATAAAAATGATCATCCGGAATATGTGTCTTTCTATAGATTCCCAAGACACTGCCATCAGCATCAATCACAGCCACTGTATTGTATAATACATTTTTATCCTTTTCGTAAAAGCTGATGGGCAAAACCACATCCAACTCTTTTGCCAGAGCCTTGAAATGATTTACTGCTGCATTTTCCTCTAAGCTTTCCGCCAAATCATAATAATCATATCTTTTTTCCTGACAAAAATATAGATTCTCAAATAGCTCCGGCAACAAGATTATCTGGGCTCCTTTCTTTGCCGCCTCCCTTACCAGCTTGTCTGCATTTGCTATATTCTTTTCTCTATCCTTTACACACTTCATCTGAACTGCGCCCACCACAACTTTTCTCATGTCCATCTATCCTTTCCTAATCAAGTCTCACTGAGAACCATCTACGCATCCATGGTAACAGTTCAGCCGGGGGCTAAACTGTTACCATCCATTTCCAATTTCACAAGTTCTATTATCTTCACAATCACTGCCTGCAAATACCGGAATCTGCTGGGTAATACAATGAATATTCCCACCACCAATCAGAATGTCCCTTGCATCTATCTGAATCACCTCTCGTCCTGGGAACAGTTTCTCTAAAATCTTTTTTGCCACTTCGTCATTCTCATCCTGAAATCCTGGCAGAACAACGGCTTTATTGGCAATATAAAAATTCACATAAGAAGCTGCCAGACGTTCTCCTTCTCTTCGGGTTGGTTCTCCCTGAAAATGAAGTAACCCTTCACACTCTTCTTCCTGCATATACACCGGCTTTGGAAGGGGCAGCTTATGTACCACAATCTTCCTTCCCTTTGCATCTGTCTGTTGTTCCAAGTATGCAAGGCACGCCTTTGACATTTTATACTGGGGGTCTTTTGTATCATCTGTCCAGGCCAGAACCACCTCTCCCGGCTTGACAAAAGCACAGATATTATCCACGTGCTCATTGGTCTCATCCAGGTAGATTCCACAGGGAAGCCACAGAATTTTTTCTGCCCCCAGGTAATCTTTTAGTTTTTCCTGGATTTCTTCCTTAGATAACTTTGGATTTCTTCCCGCACTTAACAGACAACTTTCGGTTACCAAAACCGTGCCTTCTCCATCAGAGTGTATGGAACCGCCTTCCAAAATAAACTCCCTGGCATCGTAAGTGTCTTTTTCTAATAAGTCACAGAGTTTTCTAGCCACCTTGTTATCTTTATCCCAAGGAAAGTATAACCCATCTTCCAGACCGCCCCAGGCGTTAAATCCCCAATCAATTCCACGTATCTGCCCACTTGCATTTTTTACAAATGTGGGGCACACATCTCTTGCCCAGGAATCGTCTGTGGACATCTCCACCACCCTGATATGATCCGGTAACATTTCTCTGGCTGTATCATACTGTTCAAAACTACAAAGCATAATTACCTTTTCACTCCTTGCAATGGCAGCAGCCACCTGGACAAATGCCCTTCTTGCTGCCACTGCCCCAAATGCCCAGGAATCTGCCCTTTCCGGCCAGATCATCACACATCCATAATGCTTTTCAAATTCTGCTGGCATAGCATAACCATCATTCTTTGGTAATGTAGTTAATATCTTCATCTTACTTTTTTATCTCCTAGATTTTTTGATTTCCCACAATTTGCTTTCCCACTGCTGCAACACCTCTTCACAGGCTTCAGAATCAATTTCATCCACTGCATTTTTCAGTTTTCGAAACAACTCGCTTTCTTCCTCCCCATAATCATATTTTAACATATAATCCATAATCGTATCCATTTCATCTAAGTCCAATTTGTCCAAGGCACTTCTCAGGTTAGTAAAACAGCCCAGCAGCTCTGTTTTCGACATCATATTCTTTTTCATTTCCTCTTCCAGATTTTGACAAAACGGCTGTATACACCTTTTTACCTGGGAATACTTTTCCATCAGTTCCCCGGTATTTTGATGAATGAATGCCAAATCTTCCTCTTTTCCTGCTTTTTCCAGTCTGGCAGCAAGAGCTGATAATTCCATGGCGCCAATCTGCTTTGAGGAACTTTTTAAGGCATGTACTTCCACCGTATAATTTTTCACATCTTCCTGACCTTCATATTTTGTAATTAATTCACTCTTACGGTTCACTGCCTTATAATATTCTTTTAATATCGATAAGTATAACTCTTCATCATCAATGAGACTTAATGCATATTTGGTATCCAGCCCTGGAATTTCCAGCCTGTTTTTGCCAATAGCAGAGTCTTCTGATTTTGTCATTTCTTCCCCGGAAACCGTTTTGATTTTTTCCTGAGGCAGCCACTGTTTTATTTTTGACACAATAACATTATATTCAATTGGCTTTGCCACAAAGTCATTCATTCCACTTTCAAGCAAAATTTCTTTGGTGCCAGAAACTGCATTGGCTGTTAATGCTATAATAGGAATTTTGGCGTAATTGCTGTGTTCTTTGCGTATTCTTCTGGTGGTTTCCACACCATCCATTTCCGGCATCATATGATCCATGAAAATCAAATCATAATCTAGCACTGAAATTTTTTCCAATGCTTCCCAGCCACTGTTCGCTGTATCCACCTGCATTTGCAACGGGGATAACAAACCTTTTACCACAGATAAATTTACAGTATTGTCATCCACAACCAGAATCTGTGCTTTTGGTGCCACAAATACTGACTCATCAGAATTTCCCTCCTCCTGACTAGAAAGGGCAATCTCATCTCCAACAAACTCTGCCAATCTGAAAACCTCCATTGGCTTCTTTAATTTATATAAATCCTGTTTTGGGGCAAAATCACTTTTGAGCTCTGTCAACACTCCCCCTTGAATCCATGGATTATTTTTTAGATATAGGATTACCTTATAGGAGCATAATTTTTCATCTACTACCAGATACCGCTGTCTGGAATCTGCAAATTCTAACAACTGACGCTCTGTATTAAAATTTTTGTACCCTATGCCCAGCCGCTGGCAATCTGTCTGGAGCTGTCTTGCCACATACAGATTATCAATCAAAGAAATCAACAGATAATCCCCATTCTGTTTTGTAATACATGGACGGTAATCCTTTACTTTTTGCGGAAGTTGAATACGGAATATACTTCCTTTTCCATATTCACTTTCCACCGTAATATCCCCATTCATTAGCGTAAGTAGATGCTTGCTGATTGACAGCCCCAGCCCGGTACCTTCTATATTACGGTTTCTCTTACTGTCAACCTGCTGAAATGACTGGAACAATTTTCCTAAATCTTCTCTCTTGATACCGATACCGGTATCTTCCACTGCAATATTTAACATGATTTCCTCATCAAACACCCGCTGGTAATCCATATGGAGTATCACCGCACCGCGCTTGGTAAATTTTACTGCATTATTAGCAATATTGATAATCACCTGCTTTATACGAATACTGTCACCATACAGCACATTGGGCAAATCTGGAACTACATCTACCAAAAAATCTACTGGCTTTCCCTCTAATCGAGTGGTTATGATATTCTCAATATCTGTAATCAACTGCAATGGTTGATAGTCATCCTCAATAATATCCATTTTCCCGGATTCTATTTTTGAAAAATCCAGAATATCATTGATAATAGAGAGCAAAGTTTTACCGGAAGAACAAATCTGCTCCAGCAGCCCCCTTTGTTCCTCTTCCATATCTTTACGCAATGCAATTTCTGCCATACCAATGATAGCATTCATAGGAGTACGAATCTCGTGGCTCATATTGGCTAAGAAGTTGGATTTCGCCTCATTTGCCACTTCTGCCTGTTCCTTTAGTTCAACTAACTGTGTCATCTGTTCCTTTAATTTTTCATTGGCCTTTACCAATTCCCTGGTAACTTCAAGCTTTTCCACTGCATTGGAAATCTGGCTGAACACATATTCAAAAATTTCCAAATCTTCCTTCTCCAAAATAGACTTTTCCGAAACTGTAGTCCATGTGTTTTTTATCTCGATATATGCAACATAAACGCTGATTAATACATCATTATCAAACACCGGAACCGCTGCAAACGTATAAATATGTTCAGCGTCAAAGATTTCCATAATCCTGTCATATTGTTCATGGTCCATTCCATCCTTGGAAACAAAGAAACTTCCTGATTTCTTTTTGAAAAAATCTACCAGTTCTTCAATTTTATCCTGGGGGATGTCATAACCTAAATCGCTGTATATGGCCTGATTACCCTCCTGACAGCACCGGACACAAAACACCTTATCAATATAAAAATAACTTTTGAAAACAGGAATAATATCCTGCAATTCCTGCTCTATTGTTCCATTCATTTGATTTGTAAATTTTTGCATGACATGGAAAAATCGTATGGTCTGCAGTAAAGATGCTGTCTCTGTCTCTGCCCGTTTCTTTTTGATCAGTTCATATATATCATTGGGGCTGACTCCCTCCGTGTCCTGAAGCTGAAAAGAAATAGCATGTTTCTTTTTTTCAATCGTTTCCTGTTCTTTCAAAAATTCTTCTACTTTTTGCAAACGATATACAAAATGATGCTCCCTGCAGTAGATAATAAATTTCTGCATTTCAAGGTTTGCCCCATCTTTATCTCTTATTTCCAGCAAAAAGGAATAGTAATCAAAAATAAACTCTGGATAATTTAAAAACACTCCTCCAGTAGAACGATAAAGATAAAACTCTGCTTTTTTAAAGTATTTCTTTGCCATTTTATAATCTTTCTCTGTTCTCTTAATCATTGCTCTCAAAAAGTACACTAAGAACATACTATCATCGGCAAAATACTCTTTCTCTTCATCTTCCTTATCTAACACATATCCCAGAAACTGTTCTGCACGATTCAGATACAAATGTGCCTGATACATCTCTCCCTCACGATACAATGTAAGTGCCAGCAGGCCAAAAAGTTTGGAAATATTACAAGTCTTTATGGTAGTCTGTTTTAAGGTTCTAAGTGTATTATCTGCTGACAGGAAGTATGTACTTGCACTGTGGTAATCCCCGGAAAGCATTGCATTGATTCCCAGGTTATACAAGGTTTCCACAATCTCTGCGGGCATTTCCAGATGATAGAACAATTTTAACGCCTTATTATAGTATTTATTGGCTTCCTCATACCGCTCCAATCCACAGTAGGAATATCCAATCCCATTATAAGTACACGCTTCTTTCATTTTATCTTTGCTGCGTTTGATTACTTTTAAACTAGCCTGATAAAAATAGATACACACATCAAAATATCCATGAATAGATGCTAACATAATATTCTTACGGTAGGCCTCTATTAGAAACCAGCAATTATCCAACCGCTCTGCCAGTGCTATCCCTTTGTGAAATTCCGGAATTCTCTCTTCCATGCCTTCCACCACAGAAAAGCTAAGATAGTCACTATTAAAACTATACACATAAATATGTGCCAGATGATTCAGATATCCAAATTTTTCGCACCATTGAATCAACCTATCTGAGACATCCAGTTCCAGTTCACAAATCCACATATTCATCCAGCCGGAATACTTTGACATATTTTCCAATAATTCAATTTGAAACTGAAAAAATTCGTTGTCTAATTCTATTGCCAACTTTTGAAGTTCTAAAATTCCATCCTCTACTTCTGTCTCACGCCCACTATACATAAGGATTTTACATTTCCAATAAGTACTTTCAAATGCAGTGACCTTTTGTTCGTATGCAGAATCAAATTCTATTTTTGAGAGTCGTTCACACATCCATAAAGCGTCTGTATACATCTGAGACAAAGCGCTTGCCTCCAACTGAAGCAATGTCAACTTTTTCTCCTGTTCAGGGGACAGATTGACATGCTCCTTTTCTCTCTGTTCAAAAATACATTTTAGATAATAGGATGCAGCGGTATAATCCAGGGTACATATCAGATTGTTCAGGATGACAATATCCTCCTGTACCTCCCGCTCTTTCTTGTCTTTCCCCTTTCGTAATCCTGCATTGGAACCCTCAAAAATCCAGTTATAAACCACATTATTCTCTTCACACATCAGCATAAATTTCTTGTATTCTTCCTGTGCAAAAGGCAACACATCTCCGATTCCATTGGTAATCGCCACAATCTTAATATTACTGTATTGCGTGTTTAAATATATGGTCTGAAGCATCTGCAAAGTGGTGTCTGTTGCCTGATTCACTTCATCAAGTACCAACACAATTTCTCTTTCCTTGGAAATAATATACAACATAGAAAGAATCTCTTTTACAAACCGATCCTTTTCGTAAGCTACTTCCCCCAATAAAATTTCTTCCCTCCGGTGACAAATCCCCTCCATGACATAACTGTTAAAAATGTCCCTATGAAGAGGGTAAACCTGGGATTCCTGGAAAAAATCCTCCAACTCCAGTCCTCTTTCCATCCATTCTCTTAAATAATCCCCAATAATGTCCAAAAAAGGCTCATAGGGCTTACGCAGTGCCTGATTCTCGAACCTGTGATATCTTGCCACTTCGCTAATACTTTCTTCCTGAACCTTTAACATATTATTGTGATTGATTAACATGAGATTTTTCCCTGGGCCCGTTAATCTCCTTATTTTATCAATACAATCATATAAATAGTATTTTTCCTTATCATTCATATATTTTCCCTCATCATCTTCCTATTACTCGTTCCACAGCGAACAGTAACTTTTCTTTTGTCAATGGTTTTTCTAATAAGCCTTGTGGCACCATAGATTTCATTTCCGAAATAACATCCACGGAGTCTGTTCCAGTCATAAAAATAACAGGAATGTGTTTTGTCTCCGGGTTTTGCCTTAGTTCTTTTAACAATTCCACTCCATTTTGTTCCGGCATTTCATAGTCCAACAAAATCAAATCCACCTGTCTTTTGGACAAAAACTTCAACGCCACCCTTTTGTTAATGGCAGTTGCAACCTGATACCCTGCTAAGCATTTGTTCATTAATCTTAACATATTCGCATCATCATCAATAATGATAATTGATTTCTTTTCCTGTTTCTCCATATTTACCCTCACTTACCTAAATTTCTATTGCCCTGACAATTCCAATCCTGTAACCGTTCAGCCCACAGGCTAAACGGTTGCTAAATGGCACTTATTCTTTGCAGTCCTGTATCTGCTGTGCTAATTCTTCCCACTGTTCCATATCTTCCAGAAGCTCTGCTTCCAAATCATCTATATCATTCTGGATTTCCCCAAGCTTTACATAGTCCGACTGAATCTTTGGATCTGACAGTTGATTTTTATATTCCTCTATCCTTTCTTCCTTCTGAGCCATAGCATCTTCCATTTTCTTCAGTTTTCTTTCTAACTTTGCAATTTCTTTTCCCGGATTATAATAAGGCTTTTTCGTTTCTGTAACATTGGATTTTTTCACCTGACTAACGGTTTCTGCCTCCAAAGCAGCCTTTTCCTGCTGTTTTTCCATATAATCATCATATCCAAAGGGATACTCACTTACCGTCCCCCCCTCAAATACCAACAACCTGTTAGAAACCTGTTTTACGAAATATCTGTCATGGGATACAAACAGTACGGTTCCCTCAAACTCCTGTAACATAGCTTCCAAAGTTTCTTTTCCCACAATATCCATATGGTTGGTTGGCTCGTCCAATATAAGCACGTTTGGTCTTCTCTTAAAGATTTTGCATAACGCTAATCGAACCTTTTCACCTCCCGAAAGCATATTTACTGACTTGAAAACATCATCTCCCCGAAATAGGAATGCCCCCAGCATATTCCTTGCTTCCGTCTGAGACAATTCTGGAAACTCATCCCAAAAATCATCCAACACCGTCTTTTCGCTTCGATACATTGCCATCTGCTGTTCAAAGTATCCTATCTCCACATTGGTTCCGTAAGTAAAGCTTCCGGATAACCCTGGAATTTTATCCACAATGGTTTTTAAGAAGGTAGACTTTCCAAGCCCGTTTCCCCCTATAATTCCCAATTTATCTCCACGTTTGATATCAATAGATACCTTGGACAAGACTTGGTCATATCCGATTTCCAAATCCTTTACAGATAACACATCATTTCCCGTAGTTACCGTAGGCTGAAAATTTGCATGGAAAGACTTTGTGTCAAAACGTTCCGGTTTTTGTATCTTTTCCATATGTTCGATTGCCTTAAGTTTTGACCTGGTCATGGCTACCTTGGTAGGTTTATTTTTAAACTTTTCTATAATTTCCTCCAAGCGCTTGATTTCTTTTTGCTGCAGGGTATAATCCTTTAGCTGCTTGTCATAATTTTCTTTTTTCCGCTTCATAAAATCCGTATAATTGCCCGGATATCGTTTGGCGGTGTGATATTCAATTTCATAAACTACATCCACTACATTATCCAAAAACATTCTATCATGGGAAACTACCACCACTGCCTTGGGATAATTTTTTATGTATCCTTCCAGCCATCGAATGGTTTCCACATCCAAATGGTTTGTCGGTTCATCTAACAGTAAAATATCAGGTTTACTGAGTAACAGCTTGATAAAGGCAATCTTTGTCTGCTGTCCACCAGAAAATTCCTTTAATGCTTTTTTCTTGTCTTCTGCACCAAACCCAAATTTTAAAATTAAGGTTTCATACTCTTTTTCGTAATAATATCCTCCTATGGAAGTAAAATATTCCTGAAGATTGGTAAATTCTTTTACCTTTCTGTCTGAATGGTCTGTTTCTAATTCCCTGGCCATCCGTTCCAAATCTGACTTCATTTTTTCCAACGGCTCAAATACTTTGCGAATTTCCTCCTCCATAGAAAGCTCCGGGTCTTCAAACGCAATCTGTTTTAGATAACCTATTTCAGGATTCCCTGCCTTGGCAATAAAGATATCCTCATCACTGTCCCGTTTTGTCAGCCCAATCTGACCGGAAATCAACTTGAGCAAGGTAGTTTTTCCACAACCATTCCTTCCCACTACTGCTATTTTTTCTGTATTCCTTATTTCAAAATTTATATGCTCCAGTATCACTTCATCAGCAAACTGTACCGCTCCATTGCAAATTTGATATAACATAATTCTCTCCAATGTATTTATATTTTAAAATCCCATATTATTCTATCATACCCCCCCTATTTTTACAATGTAGAATGCGAAGCGGTTAAGTTTTTTGGTAACAGTACGTTACTGTACACAGGTATCCTGTGCACAGTAACGATTTCAGCCCATTTAAAATGCATCTACGATGCATGGGGCTGAAATTTCGCACAATATCATTCTTGGCGCAT
>CACXGE010000055.1 GCA_902767135.1 uncultured Lachnospiraceae bacterium
AGCCATAGGCTAAACGGTTATGAAATCGGGCAATGCTTACGCATGCAAAATTGCCCGATTTTTGTTAAATACACATTTTCTCACGGTCTGCTCAGTAAATGCGCAGACCTGCCTGAACGGTTACTCTTTAACAAAATGAAAAGAATTAAAACGAAAAAATAAAAAAATTACAAAAAAGCAAAAAAAGTGTTGCAATTGTTCGAACAATATGGTACAATTCATTTGTTGTTAAGTTTTCAACACATTTGCTGGCATGGCACAGTCGGTAGCGCACTTCATTGGTAGTGAAGAGGTCACGGGTTCGATTCCCGTTGCTAGCTTAGATTTTAGGGCTGAAATCCTTGATTTTCAAGGGTTTTAGCTCTTTTTTATTTATCATTATAATGATATCTGCAAGCTAATATAGATACATTTTCCTCATCAATCTTATATATAAATCTATCTTTATCATTGATACGTCTACTCCAACATCCTGATAGATTTCCAGTCAATGGTTCTGGCTTTCCAATGCCTTCATTTCCATTTCTAGCTATGTCTTCTATAAGATTATTTATCTTCTTCATTGTTTTTTTGTCTTCTGTCTGACAATAAACATAATCTTTCCATCCATGATCCGTAAATACCTTATTCATTAGCATCCACCTCTATAAGAGTATGTGTTGAAATCTTCCCTGCTTCCAACTGTGCTTTTGATTCCATCAGCCAGTCATAATTTGCTTTGTTACCCATTACATGAATATTTTCCATCAAATTATTGTAAGATTCTTCCGATAATATAACAACATTTTTATTATTTTTTTACTCCTTTCGCCTGCTCTGAAAATACACGAAAGAATCAATGGCATCCAGAATATCCTGAAAGTCTTCCCTGGGAGCCAGTTCTAAATATCTGCGAAGAATCTCTGTCTCCTGTTTCTTAAAGGGTCCATAAAAAATATCATACAAATTATGCCCCCGCACATAGATTTTAAACTCTTCAAAATGTTCCTTTAACTCAGCAATGGAATCTATTTCTTTTCCCAGGATTTCTGTAAGATGTTGTCCGCTTACCAGATGATGCAAGTACTGTTTCCATTTTGAAAACAAAGTCTCCCAAAATGCTTCCTCACTCTCCACAATTCCAATCTGGGCCATAGTTTTGGGATTCAGAAAATAGTTTTCAAAGGAGTAGTATTTCAGTACCAGTACATTCTGCCTGCCCACTCTGGGAAGCTTATCAATATCCATTTTGTTTTGTTCACTGTAATAATGACAAAGCTTTCTGGCAAGCTCTTCCTTAGCTTTGCCATCTCCATCCCGAATCATCAAAAATTGATCCCTTAGATAAAGCTGATTCATATATTTTAAATTTGCATAGGTTTTGATATTGGTACAACTATTTGTGGTAATTATGGAAATCCGGGACAATCCCCCATTGTTATCCCGGGCTTCCGGATAATATTTTTCCAAAAGAAGGGGAAATCTGGTTTTATCCTGTTTTCCTTCCACGATAAAGACAAAATCAACATTCAAAAAATCGTTGGCGCTATACCCTAAATCATCTAAAATATCATCGATTCCCGCATTCTGACAAGCCTTTGGATATCCATCTTCTCCCAGCACAATCTGACAAATCTGCCCTTTTGTGAAATTCACTACCATATTGGGCGAATGGGTGGTGAAAATTACCTGATTTTTTCTGGACAGGCGGTAAAGGATTTTGCTTGCTGTTTTTTGTAAGGAGGGATGAAGAAATAACTCTGGATATTCCACAATAACAATACTTGGAATCCTCTTTTCATCCTCTACATAGGTCTCTAAAAGGGAAAGCATATAGATACTTTTCATACCATTTCCCAACTGCTCTATGGAACTAAAATGCTTTAATTCTTCGTGCCATGCATCCACCTTAACTTCAAACATTTTATCCATATTCCAGGAAAGGGTACAGTGTATATTTTCCACCCCTCCGTTTTTATGATAATTCTCATTTAATTTACGGGAAAATTCTCCCATGTTCAGCTGATACATTTTATATTCCAAAAGCCTTACCGTCTCCTGTACCTGCAGCTCTTTTGGTTCTTTCTGGTCAATCAGACCGATGCAGCGAAAACAATGATTGCAGCTCTTTGCGGAATCAAACATACAAGTGTTAGAGCGCAAAGCCATGAGCTCTTCCGACTTTTGAAACATCAGCAGGTCATCCTGAAAAGAAACCAGATTCCGATTGGTATCGATAAAATGAAGTTTTGGTAACACCTCAGAAATAAAACGATTGTTCTTATGCCATCCGTCCTCATAGCGTATTTTTCCATTGCTATTTATCATACAGCCAAACTTAAGCTCCCCCTCTGTATAGGAAGGAAGCTTTCCACAAAAGTCCCGTTTCCACAACGGATATCGCTTGTAGGAGCTCACCACTCCCTGACGATGCAGCTGATGCAAATCTTCCTCTGCCATCTCCAAAACCATAAGAATTTCAATATTCTGTTTTTTCTCATTAAAGTCTGTTTCCCTTACCGTATAATCCCCGGTGACTGCCCGAATGGCATCTAGAACGTTGCTCTTTCCGGTGTTGTTTTTTCCCACCAGAATCAGAGAACTCTGGATATCTGATATCTTCAGTTCCCTGATAGATTTGAAATTTTTTATGTGCAAAGACTTTATCTGCATATACCTCACCCTTTTCCAACCACTCATCTCATGATATATTACGATTTCTGTTTTGCTATGATCTCCACAAATATTCCATCCGGATCCTTGATGAAAAAATAGGCTCTTCCCAATCTTCCCTGGGAAATCACCGGTTTTTCTTCTAACAAACCATTTTTTTGCAGGTAATCAGAAGCCTCCTCTAAACTTTCCACCCACAAGCCCATATGCTTTGAACCTTTTACCATCAAATCTGTGTTGAGGCTTTTGACAAATTCCGGTAGTTCATCACTGTTTGGGTAGCAAAACATCTCCAAAATAAAGCCTCCATTGGTCATGTGAACAATTCTCACCGAGCTATCCTCCGCCCGATAGTCCTTCACCAAGGAAAAATTTAATTTTTTATAAAAATCAATACTTTTATCTGCATCCTTCACACTGATTGCATAGTGATCTACATGAAACATATCTATACCTCCAACTACATTTCTATATCCAATTCCACGGGACAGTGATCTGAGCCCAATACTTCTGTGTGTATCTTTGCATCCACTAAATTCTCTTTTAAAGTTCCCGAGGTGATAAAATAGTCAATACGCCATCCGGCATTTTTCTCCCTTGCCTTAAAACGGTAGGACCACCAGGAATAAATCTGTTCCATATCCGGATAGAAATAACGGAAAGTATCAATAAAGCCATTATCCAGTATGTTTGTCATTTTCCCACGTTCTTCATCTGTAAATCCGGCATTCTTGCGATTGGTTTTAGGATTTTTCAAATCGATTTCCTTGTGAGCCACATTTAAGTCCCCGGCAAAAATTACTGGCTTTTTCTCCTCTAATCCTTTAATATAAGAAAGAAAAGCATCTTCCCATACCATGCGGTAATCCAATCTGGCTAATTCATTCTGGGAATTTGGTGTATACACCGTTACAAAATAAAAGTTCTCATACTCAGCAGTAATCACTCTTCCCTCTTTGTCATGTTCCTCTATACCGATTCCATAGCTTACACTCAAAGGCTCCTTTTTGGTGAAAATTGCAGTTCCGGAATAGCCCTTTTTTTCAGCATAATTCCAATACTGATAATACCCTGGCAATTCTAACTCCAACTGGTCCTTTGAAAGCTTTGTCTCCTGTAAACAAAAAATATCCGCATCCGCTTCCTTAAAGTAATCTAAAAATCCTTTTGTGATACAGGCACGTATCCCATTCACATTCCAGGATATTAACTTCAATTTTTCCATAACTTTTTCTCTTCTCCTTACAATATATTCTCCTGTTTTATATTTATTTTAACATGCACCTAAGGATATTACCATCCTTTTCATATCAAAACCTATTTCCTCCTATTGGAAAAACACCAAAACCCGCTGATATGTCAGCGGGTCTTGGTGTTTTTTATTATATTTATAGTAACTCTTTTAAAATTTTGTTTACCATTCCAGGATTTGCTTTTCCCTGCATTGCCTTCATGGTCTGACCAACCAAGAATCCAATGGCTTTTTCTTTTCCATTGTGATAATCTTCCACAGACTGTGGATTGTCTGCAATTACCTTTTCAATGGTTGCACGTAAGGCACCTTCATCATTTACAGACTTTAAGCCCTTTTCTTCCACATATTTATCCGGGTCAATGTCTTCTTTGAAAATCTTTTCAAATACTTCCTTTGCAACGGAACTATTGATTGCTCCGGATTCGGCAAGTTCAATCAGCTTTGCAAGATTTTCCGGAGAGAAATCAATATCCTCCACTTCCATATCATTTTCCTTTACCAGACGAAGGGTTTCTACCATCAGCCAGTTAGAAACCTTCTTTGGTTTATGGCAAAGCTCTGTGGTTGCTTCAAATAAATCTGCCAACACCTTGGATGAGGTAAGAATTTCTGCATCATAGTCAGGAATGTCAAATTCCTTCTTATATCTCTCCAACTTTTCCGTACGAAGCTCCGGCTGTGCCTTGCGGATTCTTTCAATCCACTCATCGCTGATGACGATTGGCACCAAATCAGGATCTGGGAAATAACGGTAATCCTGGGCATCTTCCTTAGAACGCATTGCATAAGAATATTCCTTATTGTCATCCCAACGTCTTGTCTCCTGAACCACCTGTTTTCCTTCTTCCAAAAGCTCAATCTGACGAGCTCTTTCTCCCTCAATTGCTCTGGCAATTGCCTTGAAAGAGTTTAGGTTCTTCATCTCTGTTCTGGTACCAAATTCCGTAGCTCCTACTTCACGCACGGAAAGGTTTACGTCAGCTCTCATGGAACCTTCGTTTAACTTACAGTCAGAAGCTCCTAAATACTGAATGATAAGTCTTAATTTATCTAAGTAAGCAATAACTTCTTCTGCGGAACGCATGTCTGGCTCTGAAACAATTTCAATCAGAGGTACTCCGGAACGGTTAAAGTCTACCAGGGAACAATCTTCCCATTCATCGTGTACTAATTTACCTGCATCTTCTTCCATATGGATTTCGTGAATACCGATAATCTTCTTTCCCGCAGGAGTATCAATTTCTACCCCACCATTGCGACAGATTGGCAGGTATAACTGGGAAATCTGATAGTTCTGTGGGTTATCCGGATAGAAATAATTCTTACGGTCAAATTTACAATACTGTGTGATGGTACAGTTGGTTGCCAGACCTACGGCGATGGCATATTCTACCACCTGCTTATTTAATACCGGCAGAGAACCCGGCATACCTGTACATACTGGACAGGTATGGGTATTTGGTGCACCACCAAACTCTGTAGAACATCCACAGAAAATTTTTGTCTTTGTTGCTAATTCTACATGGACTTCAAGTCCAATGACTGTTTCATACTGTTTTGCCATGATGCCACCTCCTACTTATTTTTTCCAGGACCTTCATAGGTTCTGGTCTGCTCATATGCATACGCTGCACGAATAATATTCTTTTCCTTAAAGCAGTCTCCAATCAACTGTAATCCAATTGGCAATCCCTTAGAGTCCACTCCACATGGAACAGAGATTCCCGGAAGCCCTGCTAAGTTTACAGAAATGGTGTAAATATCTCCTAAATACATCTTGATTGGGTCTGATAAAGAATCCCCAAGCTTTGGCGCTGTGGTAGGTGCTGCCGGTCCCAAAATCACATCATATTTTTCAAACGCTTTATCAAATTCCTTCTTAATCAAAGCTTTGGTACGAAGTGCCTTTAAATAATAAGCATCATAGTAACCTGAACTTAATACAAAAGAACCAAGCATAATTCTACGCTTTACTTCCGGACCAAATCCTTCGGAACGGGATTTCTTGTACATATTGTGAAGTCCTTCGTAATCCTTGGTGCGGTATCCATACTTTACACCGTCAAATCTTGAAAGGTTTGAGCTTGCCTCTGCTGCTGCGATAACATAATATGCAGGAATGGCATAATCCACAAGCCCCAAATCAAATTCTTCTACAATGGCGCCCTTTTCTTCTAACACTTTTGCCGCTGCCAAAACAGCATCCTTTACTTCCTTGTCAAGACCATCTCCAAAATAAGCCTTTGGAACACCAATTTTTAATCCTTTTACATCGTCAACCAAGGCAGAAGTAAAGTCATAATCCTCACGCTTTACCGAAGTAGAGTCTTTACTGTCATAGCCTGCGATTGCTTCCAAAATGGTAGCACAGTCCGTCACATCCTTTGCCACCGGTCCAATCTGGTCCAAAGAAGAACCATAAGCGATAAGCCCGTAACGAGATACGGTACCATAGGTAGGCTTAATTCCAGTCACACCACAGAAGGAACTTGGCTGACGGATAGAACCACCGGTATCGGAACCTAAGGCATAGGAACATTCTTCCGCTGCAACTGCCGCACAGGAACCACCGGAAGAACCACCTGGAACATGGTTTGTATTCCATGGATTCTTTGTTTCACCATATGCTGAAGTTTCTGTGGTAGAACCCATGGCAAATTCATCCATGTTGGTCTTACCTAAGATGACTGCACCTGCTTCCTCCAAATTGATAACCGCCTGTGCTGTATAGGTTGGCACAAAGTTCCCAAGGATTTTTGAACTACAGGTTGTGAGTAAATCTTTGGTACACATATTGTCCTTGATTGCCACTGGCACACCTGCCAGTGGGGAAGTTAAAGTACCATCGTCAATTAACTTCTGTACTTCTTCTGCTCTTTTTAAGGCTCCTTCTTTATCCACGGTGACATAGCAGTTTAATTCATCCTCAGATGCTTCAATCTGTGCAATGGCAGCTTGTACTGCTTCCTTTACCGTCACTTCTTTTGCTTTTATTTTTTTACCCAGCTCTACGGCTGTCAAACTCATTAAACTCAAAGGGGCTACCTCCTATTCTACTGTCTTTGGCACCTTGAATGCGCCTTCTTTTACGCCTGGTGCATTCTTTAGGATGTTTTCTCTGTCATCGCCGTTTACTACCACATCTTCACGGAACACATTATTTACCGGAAATACGTGTGACATTGGTTCTACTCCAGTGGTATCTAATTCATTTAATTTATCAATATAATCTAACATTCTTCCCATGTCAGATTCTGCCTGCTTCTTCTCTTCTTCTGAAAGCTCTAGTTTTGCAAGAATACCAACGTATTCCATTGTTTCATCTGAAATAATATTTGCCATAACATACCTCCTACGGTTCTAATCTGCTTAAGTCTCTTGGGAACAGTGTAGTTTCACGCACATTTTCCTCGCCGATTAATTTCATGGTAAGACGTTCCAAACCGATTCCCAATCCTCCGTGAGGTGGCATACCATGCTTAAACGCACTTAAGTACTGTTCCATTCCCTCGTCTGTCATTCCTCTGTCTGCAATCTTTTCCATCAGCATATTGTAATCATGAATACGCTGTCCACCGGTGGTAATTTCCATTCCTCTGAATAATAAGTCAAAGCTTAAGGTAAAGGTTTTATTATCCGGATCATCCATTGCATAGAAAGGACGTTTCTTGCTTGGATAATGTGTTACAAAGACAAAGTCTGCATCCATTTCTTCTTTGAAATACTGGCTGATCAATGCTTCTTCTTCCGGTTCTAAGTCAAATGGATTCTTGATGGTTCGGTTATATTTCTTTGCAACCAATTCTTTTGCCTCTTCAAAGCGAACCGCTGGAATCTTGTCCACATTTGGAAGGGTTACGTTTAACATCTTTAATTCCTTTGCGTAATCCTTCTTTAACAATTCCATAGTATACTGTAAAAATCCGGTTTCCATAGCCATAATGTCTTCAAATCCGTCAATATATCCCATTTCAAAGTCCAGGGAAGTATATTCATTGATATGGCGTTTTGTGTTGTGCTTTTCTGCTCTAAATACTGGAGCCGTCTCAAACACTCTGTCAAATACTCCAACCATCATCTGCTTGTAGAACTGTGGAGACTGTGCAAGGACTGCCGGCTTATGGAAGTACTCTAAGCGGAACAGGTTGGCTCCACCTTCTGCGCCTTTTGCACCAATCTTTGGAGTATGGATTTCCGTAAATCCTTCTTCAAATAAGAAATCTCGAAATCCTCTCACAATTCCTTCCTGAATCTTGAACTTTGCCCGTTCTCTTACATTTCGAAGAGAAATGGGACGCATCGAAAGCTTTGCCTCTAGGGAAGTATTTAATTTCCATTTTGCAATGGGAAGTGGCATTGGCTCTGTTGGCTCTGACAATACCTTGATGGTCTTTAGTCGAACTTCGATACCGTTTGGAGCTCTGTCTTCCACTGCAACCACACCGGTCACTTCCACGGTGGATGCTTCCTTTAAATTCTTGATGTCAAAGTCGGTAACACCTTCCTCAAATACACACTGCAGTAATCCTTCTCTCTTACGAAGAACCACAAATGCCACATCTCCCATGTCACGGATTGTGTGTACTGCACCGTTTACCTTCACTTCTTTTCCTGTAAAATCTCCCGCAAGTAATTCACCTAATTCTAAGGTGTCTTTGCGGTTTACGCCTTCCATAAATTCCATTTTTATCCTCCTTTAAATTCTAAAAACAAAAAGCCCCGAAAACAGATACTATTTTCTCTGCTTCCGGGACGGATTTACATTTATCCGCGGTACCACCCGCATTGATCTGGCTATGCCAAATCCTCTCACCACATAACGCTGTGTCTGCGTTCTGCCCTAAATCTAAATTTCAGACAGACAGCTCCAGAGTGTTCCCACTTACAATTCCTTCGCCTATGCTCTCAGTCGGTGACACAGGCTTCCTGTTAAGTTCCATGCAAGGAGTCTCCTTCTTTGCTTTTTTTATTTCAAACTAGAAAACATGATAGCATAGAAAACTTTCTTTTGCAAGGGAAAGTTTTTCCTGTTACCACTACTCACTAATCACCAGACAATCCTTGGCATAAAAGCCGATTCCATACCTTTTGATTTTGGTAAAGCCCAAATCCTTTAATTCCTGCTCATAGTTCTTCTCCTTGATTTGTCCGATGGCTTCTCTGGCCTTCTGGGGTAATTCTACGAAAGATTCTCCAATCTTAAATTCCAGAACAAAGGCTTCCTCTTCCCTGGAAATAGGATAGATGAAGATATCGCTTCTTCCCCTTCCACCTTC
>CACXGE010000056.1 GCA_902767135.1 uncultured Lachnospiraceae bacterium
AGGTAGTGTCAAATAAAACACTACTTTTTTATTATCTAAAGGCGTAAAAAGCCTTTATTTTCAACATTTCCTGGAGGTCTACAAATAAAAAGAGCATTGACCTCCTATTTTTGTTATAATTATCCGCGACCAAACATCAAATTTAACAAAGGAGCAATGCTCGTGGATATTATACTTTATCTTATTCAATTGTGCCATCAACTTTATAAACAAAACTGCTGGCTAATAAACTTTTTCTGCAAATATATTCCTTTAAAGCAGTGGGCTTTCGACGATTCCCATTCTCCAAAGTATCAAAAGTTTAAGATTGATGAACTCCCAAAGATCATCTCTTTCAAGCAGGAATGGAACTGGACTGATCTTATTTCCTACTACCAGATGCGCTATTGCAAGACCATCAAGCCTGTATTCCGTCATGGCGAATGCAATGTTCCTGCCAGCTGTACCTGCCCTCAGTGCAATGCACCTTACCACTATCTCATGTGGAATGATGGTAAGAAGCAAAGCCAGCTCTTATGCAAGGTTTGCCAGTCTTTATTCTCTGTAGCTTCTGAAGGACGCTTCTCAAAGATATATGTCCTTAGATGTCCTCACTGTGACCATTCTCTTGTTCATAAGAAAGACAGGAAAAATTTCATTGTTCACAAATGTGTTAATCCTAAATGCCCTTACTATCTTAAAAACCTTAAGAAAGTCGATAAAGCTGACCTTGATGAAGACTATGGAAAGAATAAATATAAGCTCCATTACATCTATCGCGAATTCGCTATAGATTTCTTTAAGATGGATCTTAATACCCTTCCGAAGAATGCTTCATCTCTTAAATTCTCCAAATTTGACAAGAACGTTATGGGCTTATGTCTTACCTATAAAATCAATCTTGGTCTATCACTTCGTAAGACCAAAGAGGCTCTCAAAGCTGTTCATGGTATTGATATTTCTCACCAGACTGTTGCTAACTACTGCAAGACTGCAGCTATCTGTATCAAGCCCTTTACTGACAACTATGATTATGGTTCCGGCAGGGTATTTACTGCTGATGAAACCTATATCAAAGTTCGTGGTATCAGAGGCTATATCTGGTTCATAATGGATGCCGCCAAACGCTCCATCATCGGTTATCGTATATCGTCAGAGAGAGATGTTGGCGCCTGTATACTTGCTATGAGAATGGCATTCAATAAGCTTAAAAAGCTTCCTGAAAACTTCCGTTTCATTGCAGATGGATACAGTGCTTATGTTCTTGCTGCACAACAGTTTCTTCGTGAATTCGGTGATGATTTTAAGTTTGAAATCACTCAGGTTATTGGACTTACCAACGACGATGCTGTATCTACACAGTTCAGACCTTATAAGCAGATGATTGAGAGACTAAACCGCACTTACAAAGCTTCCTACAGACCAACCAATGGTTTCGATAACATCGACGGTGCCAACTATGACCTGGCTCTCTGGGTTACCTACTATAACTTCTTACGTCCTCACGAGCATAACCACTACAGAGTTCTCAATGAGATTGAAGACTTAAAGTATATAGACAACATGCCAGGTAAATGGCAAATGCTCATTGCTCTCGGACAACAGACAATCTTAAATATCCAAAACGGCGAAGCCACTATCTATTCTTAGATTCAGAGCCAGAGGTTTAATACCAGCCACCGCGAAGCGGCTTGCCCTTGATAGCTAAATAAAAAGAACTGCTACACTGTTGTCAGCGACGGAGAAAATCTATCTATTCTTGAGTTCTTCGCCGTCGGTAATTACCTGACAGCAGTTCTTTTTATGCTGTCAAGGGTGGCGGAACTCCTTAACAATCCTAAATATTTGCAGTTTTCAATGTACAACCATGCTCTTAGAACTCGTGGGTGGGGCCAAAATCCTCGAAATCACCAACAAACTTAATTGGGTGGGCGAGTTCGATGAGCATATTTTATAGCACCATTTTTTCATAAATCATTTGACACTATCACTATACTGTTTTTTTCCTTTCATTACAAAGAACAAGCGCTGCCAGAACAAGCACAATTCCCAGAATTCCGATAACGGTAATCTTTTCCCTGAACAGAAAAACTCCAAGTAAAGTAGCGGTAACCGGTTCGACAGAGGCAATAATGGAAGCTTTTCCATTTTCCACATATTGCAGTCCCAAGGTATAAGTCAGGTAAGGAATAACAGTGCACAAAATTCCAAAGGCAAGACAAAACAGGAAAATCTTTCCGCTATCTATAGCTACTTCTACTACTTGTTTCATATCTGCTAAAAAAAGGGTGCCAATTGTTGCAACTAAAAAAGTGTAAAATGTAATAGTCAAAGACTGATATCCTCTTTCCAATGCATACCTGCTGAAAATAGAATATAACGCATACCCTAATCCTGCACCCAATCCTACTAAAATTCCGGATATTGAAATTTCTCCTGTATCATTAAGAATACCGGTTACCAATATACAACCTACAAAAGTCATGACTAAAGAGAGCAGTTTCCTTTTTGTAAATTTTTCACCAAACATAAAATAAGAAAATACCATCACGATTGCCGGCGCCGTATACAAGAGAATGGCTGCCACAGAAAGAGAAGTAAGTGTAATTGCCTTAAAATAACAGTAATTAAAAAAGACAATACTGCAAATTCCCGTTCCCAAAAAACACCATATATCCTTCAAATGAATTTTCAAAAGCTTCCTTTTAAAAAAAAGAAGAAATAAAAACATCACTACAGTAGTAACACTTGCACGCAAACCTACAATTTCCATAGATACAAGACCTAAAGCATTCAGTTTACGCACAAACAATCCCATGCTCCCCCAAAGAATTCCGGCTACTAAAATTAATATGGAAGAAATTTTCTTCATGCTATCATTCCTTTTTAATTAATAATTTTTTTAGCATCTTAAATGTTGTAAAAAAATAGGAAGAATTTTTTGTCCCTTTTCACTCAAGCTTTCTTTTCCACCTTTCACACACCAGTCATAAATCAAACCACGTTCCAGCGAAGCATAGGTATCTGCCAAAGAATCTGCGTCTTCTTCCGTGCTAAATTCTCCTTCCTTCTGACCTTCTTCTATAATCTGAGGAATTAACTGATAATAAAAACGCTTTTTATTTAACAGCTCACGGCGCTCCTCCGGCATTCCCACATAAATATGTTCTACAAGATGAAACGGAACCTGTGTTTCAATCATAGTAAACAGTTCCTTATTCAGAAAGACAAGCTTTTCATAATAAGAAAATCTCGGATTCATGGACACCATTAACTGTGCATACTTCTCGTCAAACAAATCTCCTAAAGTATGTTCCAAGTCGTCCTTTTGCGAAAAATTATGATAAAAAATTTCTTCGGTTACTCCGGCACGTGCAATTACATCAGCTATGGTTGTTTCTACATAGCCTTTCTCTCTGAACAGTTCCCATGCTGCTTTTACAATCCTGCTTCTGTCTCCTTCTGTTTCGTCTGTTTTTCGGCCAAGCAGAAATCCATATCTCATCGGGTCCTGATTATCAATAATCCATTCATTGTAACCCGTAATATAGGCACTTCCGGTAATCTGAGGAATAATTCCTCTCTTGCCTCCGATTTCCACTTCCTGCACCGCCTCCCCACGAAATAGGGATCCTGTAATACTTTCATAAATAAATGGTTGATGAAGCTCCAGTTTCCCTTTAGCATACAGAGTTGCCAACTTTGCACTTGTTCCGGTTCCGCAAGGAGAACGATCCACTTGAGCATCTCCGAAAATAACACAGTTTTTCATATCGGCTTTTCTATTGGTAGTATCAGAGTAGAACTCGACCAAATCTACTGTTGTAATATCCAAATAAGGATGCTTTATATCCACCGATGCATTAATAGAATCCAGCAGTTCCATTCCAAGCTTCGTAATAGTGTCAATATTTTCCAGTTCCAGAGAAAGTCCAATGGCTTCTGCATCTATTAATGCAAAAAAGGAACCTCCGAAGGAAATATCATATGAGATTTTTCCCCATTCCCGTGTCTGTATTTCCTGATTCTCTTTATAAAGAAAGGCCGGAACATTCAAAATGCTAACTTCAACAGCTTCCCCATTTACTACATGCACTTTTGTACGTATAATTCCCGAAGGGGCATCCAGTACAACTTCTGTATACGGCTCTGTAACCGGAACCATACCGGTTTCTATCAGCATGGATGCCGTACCTATGCTACCATGTCCGCACATATTTAGGCAACCTCCGCTGTCCATGAAAATAACTCCATAATCCGCCTCTTCATGGGCAGGTTCTGTCAGAAGGGCACCAAACATATCCCGATGTCCCCTTGGCTCTAGCATAATGGCAGAACGCAGAAAATCATAATGTTCCATCAAATATTTTTTTTTTTCCATCATTGTCTCACCGGTCAATTCAGGAAATCCGCCATAAACAATTCTGGTAGGCTCTCCCATGGTATGAGAATCAATCGTTTTTATATGATATGCATAACTTTGTAATTTAGGTTGTATCATTTCTATTCCTCTTTTTCCTGCTCAAGCATCATTGTTTCTCCAAACTTTACTCTTACAATAGCTGCCAATGCCTGCGCAGTTCCTTCTACATCTAATAGTCCACTGTTAATAATAAGATGTTTGTGCTTTGGGTCTCCCGGTGCATAATTTGCGAAATATTTATGGTAAGCCAATCGTGCCTTGTCCACTTCTGTAATCATTCTCTGCGCTTCCGCTTTTTTCATGCCAAGTTTACCTACGCAGTTTGCCAAACGGTCTGCATAAGAAGAATATATATATACATGGATGGCATTCGGCTCATCCTCCAGTACATAATCGGCACAGCGTCCTACAATTATACAGGATTCTCTCGCTGCCAAATCATAAATAATCTTTGCTTGTGTTTCAAAAATTTTTTTCTGTTGCTCTACAGATTCCGTGCCTAAAGGAAAGAGCATCTTAAAAAAGGTCGATTTCTTTTCCTCCTCACTGCTGATAACGGATACCGGAAGATTCATCTTCTTTGCCGCAGTTTCTACAATGTCTCTGTCATAATATTCTACATTCAGAAGTTCTGACAAACGTTTTGCAATCGGACGCCCCAGACTTCCAAATTCTCTTGTAATGGTTACAACGAATTTTTTCATATTACCCTCTCTTTCTATCATTAGGATGCAAGAAATCTTGACAAGAACGCTTTTGTCCGTTCTTCTTTCGGATTTCCAAATACTTCATCCGGTGTACCTTCCTCTACAACATACCCATCTGCCATAAAGATAACTCGATCCGCCACATCTCTTGCAAAAGCCATTTCATGAGTGACAATCACCATTGTCATTCCATCTTTTGCCAGGTCACGCATAACACTTAATACTTCACCTACCAGCTCCGGGTCTAATGCAGAAGTTGGTTCATCAAATAATAAAGCTGTCGGTTCCATCGCCAGTGCTCTTGCAATAGCCACACGTTGCTGCTGACCACCGGATAACATATCCGGTTTTGCATGCGCCTTACTTTCCAACCCCACTTTTTTCAATAGCTCCATGGCTTTTTCTACTGCATCAGCTTTACTTTTTCTCTTTGTCAATATCGGTGCCATCGTAATATTTCCAAGCACCGTTTTCAAAGGAAACAAATTAAATTTTTGAAAAACCATACCCACTTCTTCACGAAATTTACGAATGTCTGCTTTTTTTTCACAAAGATCTTCACCTTTGTAGAAAATCTTACCTCCTGTTGGCATTTCCATTTGATTGATACACCGCAAAAGTGTACTTTTCCCGGAACCGGAAGGCCCAATGATGCATACAACCTCACCTTCCTTGACCTCTACATTGATATCCTTTAAAACTTCCAAATCACCAAAGGACTTTACCAAATGATTGATTTTTAATAATGTTTCACTCATATTTTTGTCCTCCTATCTCTTGATTTTGTTTTCCACAAGCTTCTGCAGAATCATCAGAACAGATAACAAAATCAGGTAGAAAACCGCACAGGCTGTATAAGCCGGAAGAGTATTATAAGTACGTGCCACATAGTTCTGCGTCTGCCTTGTAATGTCATTTACGGAAATCATAGATAAAAGTGCGGTGTCCTTGACCGATATAATAAACTGGTTAAATAACCCTGGAATCATCGATTTAAATGCCGGTGGAATTACAATATGTAATAAAATTTGTCCCTTCGTTAGTCCTAATGCCATACCTGCTTCCTTCTGCCCCATATCCACGCCTTCAAGAGCTCCTTTGACAATTGCAGAAATAAATGCCCCCGCATTCAGTGTAATAACAATAATACCTGCGATAATACTATCAATGGTAAAACGTTTTCCTGTAATCAATGTAACTAACGCCGGAACTGCAAAATAGACATACAATGCCTGAACAACCAACGGTGTACCACGAATAATCCAAATATAAACATTGGCAATTCCTCGGGTAATTTTATTTTTACCTTGCAATGCATAACCACTGACGGAACCTAAAAGAAAGCCAAGAAGAATACCAATAACAGCAATCTGCATAGTAACTTTCATTCCCCGAAACAGCATTGGTATAATAGTC
>CACXGE010000057.1 GCA_902767135.1 uncultured Lachnospiraceae bacterium
ATACCACTTGTGGAGAGAAAATTTATATAAAATATATAAGAAAACCCAGTAAAATCAATGGGTTGGGGCGTTTGTTAAACGCCTAATATTGTAAGCAAAAAAGGAGAGTAAAATTATGAAAGCGATTGTTGATAAAAATACCTGTATTGGATGTGGACTATGTGCAGGAATCTGTCCGGAGATTTATACCATGGATGAGGATGGAAAGTCAGTGGCATCAGATGAAGTGATACCGGATGCATTGGAAGGGGAGGCAACGGATGCCATGCATCAATGTCCTGTAGATGCTATCAGTATGTCTGAGCAAAAAGGTGCAGAAAATAAAAGTGATGTAGCACAGGCAAAGGACTGGGTAGACAACGGCAGTCATTTATAGGAGGGTGGATATGAAGGAAATGACAATAGATGGGAATACAGGGGCGGCTTATGTTGCCTATGCATTTACCCAGATAGCTGCCATCTATCCTATTACCCCCAGTTCAACCATGGCGGAACTTACGGAAAGCTGGTCTGTACAGGGAAAAGAGAATCTGTTTGGACAGCCGGTAAGGGTAGTGCAGATGCAGTCGGAAGCAGGGGCGGCAGGAGCCATGCACGGAGCTTTGCAGTCAGGAGCATTGGCAACTACATTTACAGCATCCCAGGGATTATTGCTGATGATACCCAACATGTATAAGATGGCAGGAGAGTTATTGCCGGGAGTGTTTCATGTAAGTGCCAGGGCACTGTCGGCACAGGCATTAAATATCTTTGGAGATCATCAGGATGTGATGGCAACCCGTCAGACGGGCTGTGTGATTCTGTGCGCTTGTTCTGTGCAGGAAGTGGTGGATCTGGCATTGGTTGCCCATTTATCTGCAATTACGGGGGAACTCCCGGTGGTACATTTTTTTGACGGATTTCGAACATCCCATGAGATACAAAAAGTCCAGGTGCCAGACTATGAGGAGTACGAAAAAATTTTTGATGAGCAGTCAGTGTATCAATTTCAGGAAAAAGTATTGTCCCCCAATCATCCAGTGACCAAAGGGACAGCCCAAAATTCTGATATCTATTTTCAGACCAGGGAGGTAAGTGAAAAGTATTACAGACAAATGATTTTCACCGTAATGGAAAATATGAAACTTCAAGAAAGCATCACCCATCGCAGTTATCATCTGTTTGATTACTATGGCAGTAGTCAGGCAAAGTATGTTATTGTTGCCATGGGCTCAGTCTGTGAGACCATACAAGAGGTGATTGATGAATTACAGCTAAAAGGAAATCAGGACTGTGGATTGATTCAGGTACGTTTATACCGGCCTTTTTCCAGAGAACATTTTTTAGAATGTATACCGGAAGGTATAGAAGCCATGGCCGTACTGGATAGAACAAAGGAACCAGGCGCTTTAGGGGAACCTTTATATCTGGATGTGGTAGAGTGTATGTATCAGAGTGGAAAGAAGATACGTCTGGCAGCGGGAAGGTATGGTCTTGGCTCCAAAAATACCACGCCGGAGCATATTATGGCAGTGTATGAGAATCTGTGGCAAAGGAAAGAAGAGTACAAAGAACATTTTACCATAGGAATCGTGGATGATGTGATGCATACTTCCCTGGAGCGAAAAGAAAAGGATGTGTTTTTCTGTAAACAAATACAAAAGGATAGAGTTCAGTGTAAGTTTTATGGTATGGGTTCCGATGGGACCGTAGGGGCCAATAAGCAGGCAGTGAAACTTATCGGTAACTATACAGATAAAAAAGTGCAGGCATACTTTGCCTATGATTCTAAGAAATCCGGAGGACTTACCATTTCTCATTTGCGGTTTGGAGATTCAAACATAAAATCTGCGTATTACGTCCAGGAGGCAGATTATATTGCCTGTCATATGCCTTCCTATCTCTATCGTTACGATATGATTTCCGATTTGAAACCGGGAGGATGTTTTGTGCTAAACTGTGTCTGGGATAAGGAAACGGTGGTAAAAAAGTTACCGAAATATTATAAGGAACAGCTGATAAAACAAAAGGCAGAGTTTTATGTTATCCATGGCCATAGTATTGCCCGGGAATTAGGTCTTGGTAATCATATCAGCATGGTAATGCAGGGAGCCTTTTTTAAATGTGCAAAGGTGATAGAGGAGGAGAAGGCAAAAGAGCTTTTGGACTTGGAGATTGAAAAGACTTTTGGAAAAAAAGGGGAGAGCATTGTAGAAAAGAATAAAAAGGCACTGAGAGCAGGATTTGAACAGCTTCAAAAAATTGAATTGACAGAGCTTGAGAAAAGCCTGAATATGAATAGAAAGAGCGATGAAACAAAAGAGGAAATTGAAATCACTAAGAGCGGCAAAGATGCCTTAGAGCAGTTGCAACGGATGGGAAAAAAGCAGGAGGGTTTTCAGGAGTTTATTGAAAATATTATGATTCCCATGGGGGAAAATAAAGGAGATATGCTGCCGGTGAGTGCCTTTCTTGGAAGAGAAGACGGCCACTTCCCCAATGGGACTGCGGCATTGGAAAAACGCGGGGTTGCCAGTGAAGTTCCCCGCTGGATACCTAAGAACTGTATTCAGTGTAACCGTTGTGCTTTTATCTGTCCTCATAGCTGCATCCGCCCTTATTTATTGGATGGGCCGGAACTAGGGATGGCACCGGAAGACTTTGCCACCATTCCAGCCATAGGGGAAGGAGTTTCTGATTATAAGTTTCGTATTCAGGTAAGCCCCTTAGATTGTACCGGCTGTGGCAACTGTGCAGATATCTGTCCTGCAAAAGAAAAAGCTTTGGTGATGGAGGATATGCAACAACATAGGGATGTTGAGACCGAGAATCATCTGTTTGCAGAGTATGAGATAAGCAAAAAATTAGAAATACAACACAATCCAAATGTAAAGACCAGTCAGTTTGCAAAACCTTTGGTAGAATTTTCAGGAGCCTGTGCAGGTTGTGGGGAAACGCCCTATATCAAGCTGGTAACTCAGCTGTTTGGAAAACGTATGATTATCGCCAATGCCACAGGATGTTCTTCTATCTGGGGGGCTTCCGCACCCTCCACCCCTTATACCTGCAATGAGGAGGGAAAAGGGCCGGCCTTTGGAAGTTCTCTGTTTGAGGATAATGCGGAGTATGGGTATGGAATGTATCTTGGCGTACAGCAGATGAGAGAACAGCTGCAATTGAAAATAGAAGAATATTTAAGCTTATGGAATCAACAGGAGAGGTCAGGGGGAGAACTGCAAAGACTTTTGGCTGCCTGGCTTGAGAAGAAGGAAGATAAAAATCAGGCAGGAAACATTGGGGATCACATGATAGAAATGTTGGGTGTATACCACCCGGTATATACCTGGGAGGAGAAGTGTCTTCAGGAAATTCAAAATTTGAAGGATTATTTTGTGAAACCATCCATATGGCTGGTAGGTGGGGACGGCTGGGCCTATGATATTGGCTTTGGAGGAGTGGACCAGGTGGTATCTACAGGAGCAGACGTAAATATTCTGGTGTTTGATACGGAGGTGTATTCCAATACCGGGGGGCAAATGTCAAAATCTACCCCTACAGCAGCGGTAGCAAAATTTGCCAGCAAGGGTAAAGACACCCGAAAGAAGGATTTGGGAAGAATGTTGATGACTTATGAAAATGTGTATATTGCCCAGATTGCCATGGGAGCAGACATGAATCATACGTTGCAGGCAATCAAAGAGGCAGAAAGCTTTGAAGGTCCTTCCGTGTTAATTGCCTATGCACCCTGTATCAACCACGGAATCAAAGAGGGAATGGGAAGGAGCATAGAGAATATGCGTCAGGCAGTGGAGTCAGGTTATTTTCATTTGTATCGCTTTGACCCTAGAAGAGAAGCAAAGGGAGAGAATGTGTTCTCTTTAGACTCCAAGGTCCCAAGCAAAGAGTATATAGACTATATTAAGGGGCAGCTAAGATACACCTATTTAGAAAAAGCAGCACCGAAAGAGGCAGAGAAGATGTATCAACACGCAAAGGAAGACGCCCACAGAAGATATGAAATCTATCAACAGATGTCTGGGCAACAGGTGTGAAAGTAGGGAAATGCCCGATGAAAAAAGGATTCCATAGTTTTTATGGAATCCTTTTTGTAAGGTTTTATTATTATTTGTTTTATTACTATTTGTTTATTTTCTTGGTTTTAATCTCATCCTTTACCATAGTAACAAATTCATCCACAGAAACAGTGGTTGTCTGCTGCTGTCCGTGAAGTCTGTAGGTTACGGTTCTGTCGTTTACTTCATTTTTACCAAGAACTAAAAGGTAAGGAACTTTTTCTAACTGTCCCTCACGCATACGGTAGCCTAACTTTTCAGGACGGTCATCCAATTCTACTCTTACATTTTCATCATCTAATAAATTACAGATTTCTCTTGCGTATTCGATTAATTCTTCATCGTCATTCTTTACAGGCAAGACTTTTACCTGAGTTGGAGCAAGCCATAGTGGAAGATTTCCTTTGGTTTCCTCTAAGATATATGCCATGAAACGGTCCAGGGAACCTAAGATAGCTCTGTGAAGTACCACAGGTGTCTTCTTGGAACCATCTCTGTCTACATAGGTTAATTCAAACTTTGCAGGTAAGCAGAAGTCTAACTGACAGGTAGAAAGAGTGTATTCATTTCCTACCGCAGGCTTAACATTAACATCAAGCTTTGGACCGTAGAACGCAGCCTCACCGATTTCTTCTGTGTATTCAATGCCAAGGTCATTCATTACCTCACGGAGAGCATTCTCGGCATTGTTCCACATTTCGTCATCCTGATGATATTTTTCCGTATCTTCCGGATCTCTTAAAGACAGAACACAACGGTAGTCTGTGATACCAAAGTCTTTGTATACATCAAAGATTAAGTCTACTACCTTGGAGAATTCATCCTTAATCTGCTCCGGTGTTACGAAAAGATGGGCATCATTCTGGCAGAAATGTCTGCCTCGTTCAATACCCTTTAAGGTACCGCTGGCTTCAAATCTAAAGTCATGGGCGATTTCTCCAATACGTATTGGAAGGTCTTTATAAGAATGCATCTGGTTCGCATAAATCATCATGTGGTGTGGGCAGTTCATGGGACGAAGAACAAAGGATTCTCCTTCCACTTCCATGGCTGGAAACATATTTTCTTTATAGTGATCCCAGTGGCCTGAAGTTTTGTACAGATTTACAGTACCTACGCAAGGTGTCATTACATGAAGATAATTTAGCTTACGCTCCTTTTCTTTAATATAGTTTTCTAATTCCTGCCATACTGTGTATCCCTTTGGCAAAAACATAGGAAGTCCACGGCCAATCAAGTCATCCACCATGAATAACTGCATATCTTTTCCAATTTTTCTGTGGTCTCTTTCCTTGGCTTCCTCTAATAACTGTAAGTGGTCGGCCAATTCTTCCGGTGTTGGGAAGCATACGCCGTAGATTCTCTGCAGTACCTTGTTTTTGGCATCCCCTTTCCAGTATACACCGGAATGCTTGATAAGCTTAAAGTTCTTACATAATTTTACATTGTCAACGTGTGGTCCACGGCATAAATCTGTAAAGTCACCCTGGTCATAGCAGGTGATATTTCCGTCTTCTAAGTTGGAAATTAAGTCTAATTTGTATTCGTCCTCTTTAAATAACGCTAAAGCTTCCTCTTTTGAAATTTCACGGCGAATAATCTTTTTGCCGGACTTACATACCTTCTTCATTTCTTTCTCAATAGCTGCAATATCTTCTTCATTGATTACATCATCGCCTAGATCGATGTCATAATAGAATCCTTCTGCAACCACAGGGCCTACCCAGAATTTTGCATGGGGATATAAATGTTTTACAGCCTGGGCCATCACATGGGCACAGGAATGGTTGAGCATACTCAACTCTTCATTTTCTTTAAAATTTACCATTTTTTGTTCCTCTCTTTTTATAAAATAAAAACACCCCTAGACCTAAGTCTAAGGGTGCAGTATACACGGTTCCACCTTTTGTTTCACTCAAATGCTTTAACGCAGCTAACGGTAGCGCTTAACATATTCATATACTTTGAAAATTTTTCGCGCACAGCTCGGGGATGGTTTTCATAAAGTACTTCCATAGATAACTTACAGCTCAAGGTTATCCTCTCTGAATGGATTCCCATACTACTCTTCCCTTCATAGCTTTTTTCATTTCTAAATCCTTGCAAATCATATCACAAGTAAAAAAAAAATGCAAGGACTTTGTTTAGGGATGCGACCCCATTGAAAAATGGGTGTTACATTACTTATTTTATTATTTAATGTACATAATTATGTTATAATAATATACAAAAAAAGAGGAGGTGTGCATATGCCACAGATCAGGCCGATTACAGATTTAAGAAATACAAATGAAATATCAGATGTTTGCCATGCGGTGAACGAACCCATTTTTATCACAAAGAATGGATATGGCGATTTGGTTGTTATGAGTATAGAGACATATGAACAGATAGTGGAAACACAGCTTATTGACAATGCCATTTCGGAAGCTGAGGAGGAGTATGAAACAACAGGTATTTTGCTTGATGCAAAAGAGACATTAGCATCACTTAGGAGGAAACATTTTGGCTAAATATTCTGTAAATTTGATGCAGCGAGCATTCAGAGACCTTGATGATATCTACAATCATATTGCAGATGATTTTAAGGAAATAGGTACGGCAGAAAAAATGGCAGATGTTTTAGAAGAAGCTATCTTCAGTCTGGAGGAGATGCCATATCGTGGTTCGATTAGAAGAACAGGCGCTTTCGCTAATCGGGGATATCGTCAGCTGTTTGTTAAAAATTTTACCATTGTATACCGTATAGATGAGCCAAGAAAGATGGTTATCATTGTTACTATCTAGGTATACACCCAGTAGCTTTTAAATATAGGGATGCGATCCCATGTGAAAAAATAAAAAATGGGGTCGCATTCCTTATATTTTTAGGGGTGCTTTTTTTAACAGTTTCTGTTATAATTTTGGGTAGGAATGGAGGGGAAATCATATGGAGTCAAAAGAAATGGACAAAAAAATAGTCTCTCAGATGGCAGAAGTAATTTATAGCAATTTGAGTTGTGTGGTGTATGCAAATAATAACACACAATCTTATACTCTTATAAAGGGGGATGAATTTTGGGAAAATTCCCTGGGGAAAGAGGGAAAACTGTCAAAATTATTTTATCAGTTGTTTACCAAAAGGAATAATGATGCTACAACAGAAAATACCAGATACAAGGATTTTGTATATGTGGAATTTTTTAAAAAAGAATCCTATTGTGGAAATATTGAGGTGTCTTCCAAAGAAAAAAGAATGAGGTATGGGGTGTATCTGATGAAGTTGTCAGAGGATGCTGCTGCACTGTTTTTGAATCTGGAGGATGGCGTATGTGAAGCAAATCAGATGGAATTGGATAAAATTGAAGCGATTCAGGAAAATTATTTGTTTTCTATGATTGTCAATCTGGCAGAGGATTCCTGCATTAACCCTAATACCACAGAAGTGAGTGCCACCAGACAGGATTATTTGGATTATAAATATTCTGACTGGCGTTTGATGATTATGAATATGTTTATGGAGACAGACCGGGAGATGTTTCTGCGTATGTCCTCCCCGGAATATATTGTAAATACATTGGAGGAGGAGCACAGTTTTGATTTGGAGCTACCAATGATGAACATGGAAGGACAGTATATATGGTGTAAGCTTTCCTTTACAAGAATGAAGGATTTTAGCCGCTCAAATCCAAGGTTTGTGTATACTGTAAGAGATTATCAAAAGGAGATGAATCGTTTTCTCAATCAGGAAAGTATTGTAAAAGCGGTGGAGCAACAGAACAAAGAGTTACAGGAATTAGAACAGCAGCAGACAAAGTTTTTCTCTAATATGTCTCATGAAATCCGGACGCCGTTAAATGCAATTATGGGAATGAATGAGGTGATTCTTCGGGAAGCAAAGGAAGAGAGCATTCGCCATTATGCCAAGGATGTAAAAAAATCAGGAAGATTCCTTTTGAGCCTGGTAAATGATATTTTGGATTATTCCAAGATTCGGGCAGGAAAGATGCAAATAGTACCAGTAGAATACAATCTTATGGATATGATAACGGAGATTAATACCCTGGCAAAATCTTATATAGGAGAGAAACCTTTACAATATCAGGTGAAGGTCAGCGATGAGCTTCCTAAAAGGCTTTATGGGGATGAGGTTCGGATTACCCAGATTATTATGAATCTTCTCACCAATGCCATCAAGTATACGACAGAGGGCAGAGTTTTGTTTGAAGTCATGCCAGGGGTGACAAAGGAAGGAAGATTTGCCCTGGCAGTTAAGGTGCAGGATACAGGGATAGGCATCAAGAAGGAAGAACTGGAACTTCTTTTTACAGAGTATGAGCGTCTGGACGTGGAAAAAAATCGTAAAATAGAAGGAACCGGACTTGGAATGGGGATTGTGACTTCCCTGTTAACTCAAATGGAAAGCAGGCTTTTGGTTGAGAGCGTTTACGGAGAGGGTTCTACGTTTTCCTTTCTTCTTCCACAGAAAGTGGTGGAGCTTGTTGGCAGCGAGGACGGGGTGGATACCTGCTTTGATGTAAGTGATAAGCATGTGTTGGTTGTGGATGATAATATCATCAATCTAAATGTGGCGATGAATATGCTAAAAACCTTTCATATGAAGGTTGATATGGCCGGCAGTGGACCAAAGTGTTTGGAGGCGATAGAACATACAGATTATGATTTGATTTTTTTGGATCATATGATGCCTGGAATGGACGGAGTTGAGACTTTACATAGAATCAGGGAAAAAACCTCCATTCCAGTGATTGCAATGACAGCCAATGCTTCTGAAAATGCCCGCAGTGAATATGTAGGTATGGGATTTACAGATTATATAGAAAAACCGATGGTGCCGGAAAAAATCAATCTGATTTTGAGGACCTATCTTGCAAGAATGTAAAAGAGCAGTCGGCGTATTAGAAAAAGAACATAATAGGGGGTCAAGGGAAATGACAGATTTAGAAAGAAACAATCAGATTGTAATGTATACTCATTGGGTGCATATAGTATAATGAACCCATAAATTAAGACAAAAAATCGTTGTTTTTAAGTTGGATTTCCCTTATGATTTTATAGCGAAAGGAGTTCAACTAT
>CACXGE010000058.1 GCA_902767135.1 uncultured Lachnospiraceae bacterium
GAAAAGGTGGCCCTGCGAACCCGGTACCGGGGCTTACGGGAAAATGGCGAAAACATGGGCGAAAAGGTGGCCCTGTGAACCCGGTACCGGGGCTCCGAGAAAATGGCGAAAACATGGGCGAAAAGGTGGCCCTGCGAACCCGGTACCGGGTTCTTACGGTACCGGGTTCTTACGGTACCGGGTTCTTATCTTTCCACACCCTGAATCACTTCAATTAATTCCATCTCACTTTCTATATCAGACTGATTTGGATAAGTTTTCTCAATTCTATGGAGCACTTCTAATTTCTTCCCCGCCTTTTTCTCATCTTTCTCACATAGCAATGCACATGCATATTCTGTTCGAATCACCGATGGGAAATCTTTCATGGCTTTTCTTATCTTTGCGACATTTTTATCGGTTATAATATTTTTGGCTTCTTCCATTTCTCCGTTAAGCAAAGCGATATAAGCCAGGTCATTTTTTAATAACGCCTTATGTAATTCTACAACTCCTGTACTATTTTCCAATAAATACTCTATCTGATTCTTTGCTTCCTCAAATCTATGTAAATCCATAAGATAATTACAATAGTATACTCCTATAGAAGCTATCAACGAATCCTTAAGATACTGTTTTTCTGGCATGAAAAACAATTCGCCCGGCATATCCTTTAGCCGTTTATTTTGAACAGATATCAATTCATTTATTTTCATGGTTATCCAAAATGCCTTCATGCCCTCCTTATTCTTACCTAAGGAAAATGCATTGTATCCGTCATTATTTACCGTTCCCATCAAAGGCAATCCATTTGTGACAGCAAAGCCTACTCCCACAATTCCCAATAACAAAAATATCAGGAAAAGATTTTTATTATTTTGACAAAGATTAGCAAGAAAAAGAAATAAGGTTCCTGAACATAAATTTGTGATACAGCCACCTAAATTATATAACATTACAGGCACTTTTCCATCTACCATATCCGGTGGAGACATAAGACACTGTCCACCTGTCCCTGCAATATTTAAACGTTTCCGTTCTATTTTTCCATTCTTTTTTATCCACATAAAACTAAAAATTCTAAAAGAACTAAATTCATATCCACTTAATTGCCCAAAAATCAAATGACCTGTTTCATGAATAATAATCTGCAAAATAATTGCAACATATATTGCAACAAAACAAAGTGAAATCTTAAATAATCTTTCACCCGTAGTTAGGTTTTCCAATTCTCCAATACCATATTTAGCCACAAGATATCCACAAATCATAAACAGAAAAGTAGATAACAACACTCCAATACAACTACCTATTTTCTTCATACACACCTCTTATTCTCTTTTTAAAACATTTTGTATCTGTTCAGAACCACTGAACAGATACGCACGGTTCTGCCAACCCGATTCACGGGACCAATCATATTTTTTCTCCAATTCTGCAAAACTATCTCTGCATCAACTGCTTCTGCTCCGTTGGCAATTTCCTGCTCGGATTCGAAGGTGACTTGGTCAATGCGGTTAATCCCTATTCCCAAACCTACAATGAGTATTACCCCACTGATGATTCCAAAAATAATCGACATAAATTTTACAATGTACTGTTCTGCCTCAACAAAAATCATTTCCGGATTTTTTTCTCCTTTCAACTTCAAAGGCTAATTTGTGTCAACAGTGTTATCATAAATAGACCCATTCCTTATATTTTTTCATGTTCTTTTACTTTTTCAAGAAGCATCTTGCATTCCGGATACATTTCAGTAGGTGGCTCAGTGCTATAATCAAACAATTTTCCTTTGTAATAATATCTGCAATAGATTCTTTTTTCGGTAAGCTCTGATACTTTCATATCCGGTATTGCAAGTTCATATTTGTAACTGGCATCTTCATCAAACATCAAATATGCAATAGCCCTACCTTTGGATGTCACAACACTCCACACAACATTTTTCATAGTAAGTACATATCTGGCTACCGAATCCATAAATTCTGACAATAGCTCATTGGTTTCATACTCTAAATCTCTAGCATTGGGAGCGTTGCAATCATGTCCCATACACACACTTTCTCGTTCCACATGAATCTTTTTTAACATTCCCATATGTACATCACCCTTCTAACACATTACATTTCTTCCATCTTTCCTATCCATTTAAAAATTGATCTTTTAAGTTCATTTTCTCATCCCCTAACATATCACCTATTCTATCATAACAACCGTATTCTTTCCAACAAAAAAGACACCTGAACCACAATTCCCAGTGCCTCAATTTCATTTCTAGTATATTATCTAAGCAACATAGCAAATGCAATAGCGATAACAAGCGTTACAATACCAGCCCCACATGCCAGCAAAATCTTTTGATAAGGTCTTTTCCCTTCTTCTCTGGCTTTTGCAATTTCGTCCAGTCCTTCCCCTTCTGTAAACGCAATGATTTCCCTATAGGTCTGGATATCAAACTGTTTCTTCTTCTTTTCAACAAGTATTGCCACATACATAGCCGCTGCCCACAGAATGCCCCAGATGACAATTCCAAAATAGCTCAAAAAATGAGCAAGAGGAACGGGCGTAATGATTGCCGCAATCAACATAACACCAAACACCCGACTCAATTTTTCAAATTCCTTTTTGTCTTCACTTCTTACCTGTTCTTTCATAACCTCAACATCTCCTTTGATTAAATTATCGATGGAGGTGTTAAATACTTCACTTAAAAGAACAAGACTGTTTACATCTGGATAACTCTTATCATTTTCCCAATTTGAAATCGTTTGTCTGGAAACATACACTTTTTCTGCTAAAGCATCTTGGGATAAGGATAATTCGTTTCGATATTTTTTTATTTGTTGTCCAAGCTGCATATCTATCGCCTCCTTTCCTTCTCACTTTAATCAAATTTGACTTTTCCGTCTATCAAAAACCTTTTACATCAATCTTTTCAGGCTGATTTTCTTATGTAAAAAGTTGTCAAAAATCTTTTACATCCCCATAAAACGGGCATCTCTCTTTGATACACTGAGCATTCTGCTTTGAATATTCACATACCATTTTTTCGTATTCCAAGGTAACACCACGCAGCCACGGTACCCGGTTCGCTGGCCCACCCAGGATAAGCGCCACCTAATTTCTTCTCATCATAATCAATAATTGCTTCTATCGTCTCATCCCAGTTGCCACCTAAGGCTATCCTTGTACTGTTATCCCCCACAAAATAGGACGGTACACCTTTACACACTTTTAGTCCTTTCACTACCTTGCCTGTAACGGTATCCTTTACTTTACCGTTTACTACCTTGTAATCATGCACCAGATTTTTTTTGAATCATCTTTGCTTGCATCTACATTCTTTAAAGGAACTCCATCCCAGCTGTTATCATGAAATGTTCCTGTTACATTGATAGATTTCCCCAAAGATGAGGAAGCCAAAAGACCCTCTGCATCCTGCAGGGTTTCGTCTGCTTTTACACACATCCCCCATAAGGATGCTAAGATACATATCATTGGTATTATCATTATCTTTGAAAAAATTTTTTTATTTCCATTCATTTGCATATTCCCCCTAATCAGCGTTTGCAGACTTTTCACACCTGCTGCTTCTCTGCCCAAATGGTCTGCAGATTTTTAATTTCCAGCATTTTGTTACCGGATAACGAATACCCTCTGTTTTTGAAAATCCTAACTAATGTCTTCATAAAAAATCCATGGGTTATGAGAATACAATCTTCATTTTCACTTTCTAAAAAATCTACAACTTTATTGGCTCTTTGTACGGTTCCATTCCTGATTTCCAATTGACGGGTATTCCCTATATACCACTGTACTCTACCTAGGGAATTCCATATCCACAGAGGTAATCTTTTTTCTGTATCCATAAAGGATATTAAAGGAACTTCTCCAATTTCTGGCGTTTCACAATAATCTTTATCTGGAAACAAAATTTTTGCCGTATTTACGCTTCGTGATAACTTACTTACATAAATTCTACCAATCTGTTCGTTTAATGGAGTAATATTAATACTTTCCAAGTCACTTCTGTCATACTCAGCACAAGCCATATCAAACTCAGACGAAGAGCAGAATTTTGGCCATTTCATATTCACTTTTCCATGACGAATTATCATTATTCTCAATATTTAACACTCCCGTAGCTTTATCTTTTCCTATTCTATCACATCTGTTCATTTGTCACCAGCAATTCTTTCCAAGCCAGTGTAGGTGCCACGGTACCGGGTTCGCTGGCCCACCTTTTCTCCCTTGTTTTCGCCATTTTCCCGCAGCCACGGTACCAGGTTCGCTGGCCCACC
>CACXGE010000059.1 GCA_902767135.1 uncultured Lachnospiraceae bacterium
CTTCACAAGTAAAAGTATGAGGTCTGGTACTTGACCAATCAATGTAACGCATGGTGTTCCTATGTGATCCATCCGCTTTATTATAATACAGTCTGTTCACAAATTCAGAATTTTCTACAATAGTTTGCAGAAAAATTTCATCCACACAATAACCATACTTAAATACCTGTTTTACCCAATCTTCTTTGCTCAATACTTCTCGCGCTAAATCATCTGTAATGCTGAACCATTGAGCTCCTTTTTGAAACCTTATGTTCTGGTTTCTTTTGATCTTTAGTGCTTTCTGTATCTTGATTGATATTTTTTCAATTTTTTTTAATAATCTATTTCTTCCAATCAGTTCCCTAAAGTAATATCTGTAATAAACTCTATCCTCATAAGCAAAGACATCCTTATCGAATCCTACAAATTCCTTATCTGTATTTTCGATAAAGAAATTCTGTATTGCTGCTTGTGTCTGAATTGGCAAGTCCTGTCCACTTAGCAAATGATAATGATTATAACGACCCATTTCAGTTGCCTTATGCAACAGAATCATTTCTGCATTGATGAGGCTGTACCCCCCCCATGCTACACTAGAACGACTCGAATGATAAATTCCTGCTTTTTTTACAAGTTTTTTTGTATCTTCTTCGTTATATTCTTTATTCTTCTTATCCATGTGAATGAAAATATCATTATTTTCATCATCTAGCATCGAAATCAAAGTATGAAACGTATAATCATCTTTATGCGCAATAATCAAATATGCTTGCTTGGTACTTCTTTCCATAATCTCTCCTTTAATCTCACACGAGAATTTAGTTGCTTTTTATCGGACATACTTTTATACATTGATAGCAGCGAATACATTTGCTTTCATCAATCTGTGGATACTCAAAGCCTTCCTCATCTTCCACCATGGAAATGGCTTCTTTGGGACAAATCGCATAGCAGGCGGTACACCCGCAACATTCTTCTTTTCTTTTATAAAGTATTGGTAGCTCTCTCATTGATTTTCTCCTGACAATCAAACACGAAACACAAAGAGTAGTCCATATTCTTCATCGTGTTTATGCTCTGCCCCCCCCGATTACTCGGAGTATTTTTTTGATTGCTATCTTAGCTTTTCGTTTAACTTTCGTTATAAACGAAACCTTAATCGGAGCAGCATATTTTTGTTTGAGTTCTTCAAAGCTCATGTTTTGCATGTCATCAAAGAATGTATTTCTCTGCATTGGTCTAGCACATGATTTGTATTCTGCCGGATTGCCTCTCACACCATCTTTATAAGATACTTCTTTCAGCTTCATGCTACTGCTAATTTTCTCAAAAACATCTTTTCCTTTTTCGGTACGAATAAGCACTAAAGAAGTTCCCGTGCCATCATTCATATCAGGAGCCACATCGTTAATGCCCCAGAAGTCAGCAATTGTCAGGTCAGACATCTTTACCTTTTTTGCCGCGCATTCATAGCAAGATGGTCTTAAACAATAATCCCTCAAAAACATTTGCATATACGCATCTTTGTCTTTGGAAATATATAATTTCTTTGTCTCGTCATCTGGGATACTCTTACAAATTTCTTTCATTCCAAAATCTGTCCAGCTGTCATCCTTACAACGAAAATTAATGCCTTTCAGCTTTCCACCGTTCGTCTGCTCTTGATATATTGCATACTTCTTCCATAAAGCTGGGGATGGAGCTCCATGGCAAATAACATCAACGCAAATAAGATTCTCGTACTCTTTGCCGAGGAAGCTTTTAAGGCCATTTACCTGACAACCGGTTCCACTAAAAAGCACAAGCTTTCCTGACATCAGCTCTTCTTTGACCGACCTGTATGTATTCTCAACCTTCGCCTGTAAATACTTTGATCCACGCAGTTTTGTCAGTTGTTCCTTATTTGTGATGGAAATGAACTCGGCTGAGTAGCAATCCTCTGACATAGCAACGCCATATACAACGCCCTGCTGTTCCAGCACATTTTCTGCCAGAGAAGAAAACACTGCTCCGGAAGAGCTACTTAATCTGACATCTTTATCTGTATTGTAACATGCATAAACTTTCAACACACCCATCCTTGATATCCTCCTCTCCAGCTCAAATATCAAATGAATCCTATAAATCGCAATAACTTCTTTTGTTTTTTAAGAATCTTTTGTCCAGCCAATATAATGCTAAAACCAATAATCGAGGTCATCGCAAATCGCAAGCTCCAATATAAATACCAATTGCCACTCTGTATGAATTTTCCAATTACTGTTAGCACTGCCATGTGAACATAAAAAATTCCATACGAACAGTCACCGATTCTTCCCAGTAGCTTTGTATTTCCGCTTTGCATATCAGATTGTTTGAGCATCCATCCGATTACTGCAACAGAGTATAAGAAAGAACCAACGGTGATTTGACTTGTATAGAATCCGACACTCATGCCGAGCCTTCTCAACACAATCGCCTCTACGCAGCTGATTACCCATGCAACCAAGACTTTCCATCCACTACATTTTAGTTTTAGCCCACATCTTACATTGATTCCAAGATAGTAAAATCCAAACCATGCCGGAAACAGTGTTTCATAAAGACGCGGCGAAAATCCAGTCGTAAAATTCCACGCATATACATACAGAAGATGGCAGGGCGTAATCAACCACAAAAGATTTTTAATCGTTTTACTTTCTTTTACAACATGAACAAGCCAAGGCGTAATGACCGTAAGTTGAATCAATACCACAATATAATAAAATGGTGTAGCTGATTTTCCCATAACAAATCTATATACATAGCCAAGCCAATTTACACCCACCCCGTGGTGTATATCTTTCGCCAAAGAGACTCCACTATAACATAACGACCAAATTACAAAGGGTATGCACAGTCGTGCCCCCCCCCGATTTAAAATCCACTCTTTATAGCTGAAATCCTTATTGCAAATTTTTTCTACTGGCACAAAATACCCAGACATAAAGACAAATGTTGCTACCGCAAAATTTATAATCTGGCGAAAAATAATAAATTCAGTATCATAACCCACTGAGTAATCAAATCCACCCAACGAATGAATTAAAACAACCGCTAAGATACAAATACCACGGATACCTTGCCAGTACTCTCTTTTTCTTTCCATTTCATTATTTCCTTAGAATCTTTTTGATTGGTCCCATCACCAGCTGTTTCTCTTCGGCATTCATTCCAAGGAAATACATAGAGAGACCATACACTGCTGTATAAGCTATAGCATATAAACCGATATGGAGCAACCCCGACACATAAGCAAACTTCATAATAAAGATACCAACAATGGTTGGCGCAATTAGAGCCGGTATAAACTTAGCAATTTCCTTCCAAAAATAGAACATATTCATTCCCATCCGCGAATGATAATACCAATTCATAAAAAAAACATTACCTACACAAAGCGAAATGGCTGTTCCAAGAGCCGCACCAGCAGGCCCCATCAATTTAATCAGTGGAATGCTGATGAAAACATTCGCAACTGCAATGAACAGATAAACAATAGAACGTGCCCTATGCATGTTCTTTGCGCGCTGGATTTCAATGCCAAGATTCTGCACCAATGGAACTGTTACCGGGATAATCAGCAATAATGCAACATCATAAGAAGCACCATAGCCATCTCCAGCCCATACATCTATAAATGGTTTTCCTAGAAAAACAAATCCTGACAAAATCAATCCTAACACAATAAACTGAATGCGCCCAACCTTGGTAAATAGTTTAGTTAGTTGCTCATTATCATCCGATTCAGCTACAATTCGATTTACCTTTGGCACAAACACATTGGAAATCGAAGTGGAAAACTGCAAGTACAGTGTATTGATCTGTCCACCGACACCATAAACTGCTACCGCTGTAGTTCCCGCCAATCGGCCAAGAAGAAACTTATCTACGCTCCAATTCACCTGGTCAATAATCTGATTCAGGAAGATGAAGAAGGTAAATACCCACATTTCCTTCAGCAATCCAATCTGAAGCCCATGAAACTCGAACCTAATATGTAATTTCTTAAAACAGTAAAACATATTAGACAACAATACTGCAAAGGTCAGAAGTGTTGTAACGGAAACCATTCCGACCGATCCATATCCCATAATAAGTAACGGCAGCGTCAGAAATGGGCTAAACAAATTCTGAAAAAGAATCAATAACTTTTGAAACAAAAACTTTTCATGCGCGGTTATCGAACAGTTGAACACACTATTCGGAAATGTCATTGCGAGGTTTATGATAAGCAATCCCATTAGAACTTTCGCTGTATCATATTCACCATCTGTAAGGCCTGTTCCAAAAATGCTTCGTATATTTCCGATCATTACAATTCCGCAAAGAATGCATATGACAGAAATCGAGCAAAAAATAATCATGAACATCCCGTTCAGCTTAGCGACCCCATCTTCATCTTTTTGCGCTTTATATCTCGAATAAAATCTAAGATAAGAGCTGCCAAAGCCCAAACTAAGCAAACTCAAATATGAAACAACTGAATATACTAGCTGATATAATCCATACTCACTTTGCCCTAGTAAACGAAGCATAATCGGAGTATATACAAGACTTACTAATATTTTTACTAATTCCCCTGCGTATGAAAAAATCACACCTGCTTTACGCTGACTTATCATTTTTCATTTTCCTTTACATCAAGGGCATTCTTGAGCCACTGTATCGACTTAACCCTTTCTTTATCTATCTGGGAATAGTCGTAGACTATAGAATCATCCACGGTAACTTTTTCTAATTCATCCGGATCAATAAATAAATCTTTTTTATCTATCCAATCAAGCAATGTATATAATCTATCATTCATATTCGACTTGCCGATACGCCTACTGAAAACACGGAAATCTTTATTAAAAATAATTGAAAATACAGAAGCATGAAATGAATCAGTCAAAACAAATCGTGCGTTATAAATCAGATTTAAAAATTCTGCTGGCCCCATTCCCTGTTGAAATGTCGGAAAATAATCTTCACTAAATGTACAATGTTCAAACGGAACTGATACTATTTGACATCCTATTTTCTTTGCAAATTTTTTTGCAGCTTCAGCCTTTATGCTATCCATACCCAAAAAATAGCAAAAAATATAAGGTTCGCTTGCTTTATTTTTCTTTGCGAATTTCATCCACTCATCCCTATCCAAAATCATGGTAGGATCCAATACAACCTCAACCTGCTTATCCGTAAGTGAAGCAATAATCTCTTTCGCCTTTTTTTCTCGAACAGAAATACTCTTCAGATTTTTTAATAAATCCTTGTAAACTTTCCTCTCCATCGGGCTTATTGTAGAAACACCTAAACTAGCCCCATATATCACTTTGTTTTTTTTCGTTACAAAATTCAGAAAGAAAGATGGAATGTTATAAGATGGATTCCATATTTGATCACTTCCGCATACAAATCCATCGTACTTACTATTTAGTTCGTTCAGATCATCGTATACATACTTTTCAGAAAACGTGATATACTGATTCCTAAACTTCGAGAATAAATCCCGTGATAATTCGTTTGGAATTGTGCTTTCTACCACTTTCTGTTTTAATACTTTTTTCTGAATTTTCTTCATCATCTTACTAATTGTAAGAAATTTTAGATTCCTTTTATAGCTAAATGTGTTAAGTTCTGAAGAAATATCATAATCTATAACTTCAACGTGGTAACCTAAATCAACCAATTCTTTGAATAACGCATATTCCTGAAGCAATCCGCCATAATTATTATTTCTTGCATCCAGAGTCATTAGCCCCACTCTCAAATCCATCACCGCCTTAATCACTTAATCAATTGAAATAAAACAAATAAGGAACGATCTCAGATCTTCCCATCAAAACATTATCATAATAAAATGACATTGTGCCATACAAGATTAGAACAAGTCCATATAATATTTTCCAGTCTATCCTTCTTTCGTGCGTAAGTTCAGCTAAAATGACAATTTCAAAAATCGAAAAGAAATATCCCATTCTACTTGATTGTGACGTAAGACTCCCAAGCTGAGATATTGTCACATCGAGCACAACCATTGCATAATAAAATGGCACATTTTTATCTACGTCGTTCAATCTCTTCCAATTAATAATTAGCAACAGAATGATTGGTAGACGCCTGATAATTTGCATAGGCATTAGCTTTACACTTCCCGAAATATACAACCTCGCATACCTTGCAAAGACAGCATTAATCGATCCTAAAATATTAGCAACAATACTAATACCAAGTAAAAAAGACACACAAACTATTGTAAAAATTATAAGATTGTTCAAATTTGAATCGAGTTCTTTTCCACCAATTGCCAATCCATGTTTGGAATTAAATTTCTCAAAATAAATATAAATTAGCCAGATAATGATGCCAATAATCGCACTATTATGGAATAGCATGGCCAAAATAACACAAAATAAATATTTCTTTGTTTGTCCATCTTGAATAAAATGAAAGCTATAAAAAATTATCGCAACTGCAATCCATTGCCTCATTAAATTTAATGAACTTGCATAAAACATGAAATAGAAAATTAACATTGCAAATGCTCTGGAAAAGTTTTTATCCAATTTCTCCAAGCCTTTGTATACAAATGTAATAGTAAGCAAGTTGGTTGCAAACAGTACCCCTTGATATGAATTTGTGACTTTCGTCGAGATGTAAACCAGGAGATTATATCCGATTTCCCAACTCGTAACGGGCTTTATTTGGAAACTTGAATATACCTTTTGCCCTAAATAGTCAAAAAAGCCACTTGAACTACGTGCTGCCTCATATAGAACGTTTACATATACTTCAGTATCTGTTCCAATGCCAATTTTCCTCATTCCTGCCAACATAATTGGCATAAACAGTCCGATTGCTATTATTATCTTTCGATAAGGGCCTCTTGTCTTCTCTGCAATCAAAAGAAAAAAAGCTGACAAGAAAAAAGTGCCAAAATAGATAGCCATTGAATTCCCCCTCACCTTATCAGTTTTTTCTTTAGTCTTATGAAAGCCCCTGCGATCGGTGTAAAATATTTTACGATAAAATATCTTACAGTTTCATACGGACCACTGTAACGATAAAACTCTCTCGATTTACTATGCTTAATTCTTGGCAGCACTACATCCGCTATTTCTTTCGAGGTCTCTGTTCCTTCTTTGATATGGCGAATAATCATAACAACATATATGTTGAGTTCTTCTTTTCTAAACAAATCTTGCAAATCCGGAAATTTTGATTCAGCCTCTTTAACCAACCACTCTGCTCTATACACAGAGTCCCAATATCTTGAATCCAAAGTGGACTTCATCGCAGATGTGCTACGTATCAAATATGTATATAGTGAAATATCTTGAAAAACAATTTTATTGCACCGTTCTATAACTTGAATTACAAAAATTTGATCTTCTCCTATTCTTAAATTCTCGTCAAATGAGATATCTGCAACGCAGTCTCTTTTATACAGTTTTGCATAAACAGATCCATCCATTCGATGATTTACAAAGTATTCATAGAACGTTTTTTTCTGGTTCCACACTTGTATTTCTGTTTTATCTTTTGGTGGTATCTGGTCACTTCCAATCCACTTGCAGACAGACATATCTGCATTCTCTATCTTGATATTATTATATAGAACTTGCAAATAGCTCGGATGAACCGTATCATCTGAATCCATGAATGATATGTATTCGCCTTTTGCAACGGACAAGCCTTTATTTCTAGCAGATGAAACGCCCTTGTTTTCCTGACTAATAACTATAAATCTCTTATCTTTCTGGGCGTACTCATTACAAATTTGCAAAGATGCATCTGTACTTCCGTCATCAATCAAAATCACTTCAAAATTTGTATACACTTGATTTTGAATACTATCCAGGCATTCTCCCAAGTAGCTTTCAACATTATAGACAGGTACAATGACGCTAATTAATTCTTTATATCGAATTTCATTTTCTCCATTCATACAAATTATCCCTTAATCAACTTTTCGCGTTGTTTATTATAATGTTTCAATTGGATTCATTGAAAAACATTTTTCCAAATAACAGTCATATTTTAAATCTCTTAAAAATCAATTTTCTGGACGAATGGACACATAAACTAAATGATTCCATATATGCTGCAATCATTGATTTACATCCGCTCCACACATTCCACTTCTTTTTATGTTTCCATTCAAAATCGACTTTTCTTCTCTCAATCTGATACAATGGAAGAATTGTTCTTGAAGTTCCAAAATGAATCAACTTGCCATCTGTGATACAACCATCATTAAACCAATAGCTCAGTTTTCTTTCAAAGAAATTCGCCTTTAATTTTTTTGCATTGCGTAAGAAGCAGAATCTATCCACCGATGCAGTAATTGGTTTTGCTCCATTGACTGCCATCGCTAGCGCGATAATTGGTTCATCGGCTGGCTTCTTAAAATTCTTGAATCGATACGAGCCATAATTGCTTGAAACATCTTTGCATGTTGCATAGATGTCATCAACTATTTTTCCTTTTTTGAAGTAATAAATTCCACCATGCAAATCAATTGAATATTTCAAGAGATTTTTATACTTCAATGTCTCGCCAATTTTGAACCATGCGTAGTTTGAATCCTCGTAAAAGACCTTTCCATAAGCGGAGAATTCTGTCCCTCCGAAATCTTTCCAATATACATTCAAATCATTAAACGCAATACAGTCCGAATCAATAAATATCGTTTCATCATAAGGACTGTAACGCATAATATCAATTTTATCCATATAAGAGCGTGTTGCATTTTCAATAACAACAACATCATCAAACTCTTCAAATTTATCGCTTGTATCATCTGTTATCACAGCAAACAGCACTGGCTCTTTGCTAGTCAACTTATATGACTTAACTAACGTCTTTGCCATATCGTGATACTTTTTATCACCTGTTGCAATCGTTATGAATCCTCTTCTCATTCCTTAATACCTCAATCCAACTATTAAACGCAACCATGAATTTCGACTTTATTCATTGCTGATTGCTGATAGGTAGCAATTTCTCATTTGCTCAAAATACTTTTCATCCGAGAACTCTTCATTTGCAATTCTCTTGGATTCGCAAGACATCCTCATATAGTTTTCTTTATCTGAATAAAGCTGAACGATCTTTTCGGCAAGTGCCTGGATATCTCTCGGTTGAATAAGGAATCCATTCTGTCCGTTCTTAACTGCAGCAGCCATATCCCCTACATCTGTTGCAATAATTGGCAAACCATAACTGATTGCTTCCAATACCGCGATTGGAAGTCCCTCATTATACGATGGCAACACCAATGCTTGACTTTCTTTTAAGTATTTTTCTTTTGCTACACCGTCTGTCCATCCTGCAAACTCAATCCATTGCTCTACCTGTTGTTCATTAGCCAGTTTTTTCAAGTGTTCTTCTTCTACACCTGTTCCAGCAATAACAAAGCGAAGATTGCTCAGCTGATTTTTTTCTTTCAGTAAACTAATTGCCTTTATTAAATCTTCTACGCCCTTTCTTTTAATCAGAACTCCTAGGAACAGAATCTGAAATTTGGCATCATTCCACTTGACAGTATAGGTTGGAATATGTACCGTGTTGCTAACAACAAGTGTTTTTGTTTTTGGTTCGATACGGTTTATTACTGCATTCCATTTTTCGCCGAGAACAATGAAAGCCGAACACTCTCTTAACATTGTTTTGATTTTATTTTGTGTTCTTTCATTCGATTCGTTATACCACTTCTCAAATTCCGAACCATGCAAATGGATAATATCCGGTATTCCATTTTTCTGGCATAATTTATGAATTGCATATTTTCTATAAAAGCTCCCTTTATAAGACATATGAATGTGAACCACGTCTGGTTTATCTGTTTTCAGGAACTTTTTGATATTTTTATATGCACCAATATAATAAATCGCCTTTTTCGCTGTGGATGCTTCTATATAAGTTGGAATGAAGTTCATTTCAACCCCAACCGAATCCCAATCATAGGATAACAGTTGCTGAATAACACTTGTGATTCCACCTTTGACAGATTGGTGGTTTCCAAGCATTAAGACCTTAATTTTCCCCATGCTTCCTCTTCCCTCAAAAATCATAATGATTTTATATATTGCTCTATACTTTCTACAATAGTCTTGGTATTACTCACATAACTCTTGTATGTGGTGTTTTTCACATTTTCTAACGCTTCACCTATTTTTTCTGCATCATCACACTCGCAAATCAAATCCAATTCCTTGAACTGCCCTACAAGTTGCAGTTGATGATCATCAACGTGTTCGCCATATTTGGCACGACGCGGAACAGCAATAACCTTCTTTCCCTTTTTTACAGCTCCAATAATAGCGCCAGTACCTCCATGAGTTATGACAATTTCTGCCTTGCTCATTTCTACGCTAAACTCATCTCTATCCAAAAACTTCTTATAGCTGAAATTCTTCGGAAGGTAATCGCTGTAGCCTATTTGTGCAAATACATCTTCTGCATCAACTGTTCCTTTTTCACACAACTCATCAACAGCCTTCAGCAATCTATTAAACTGAAATTTCTGCGATCCGAGTGTTATAAAAATTTTCTTTCCCATTTAATAGATTCCTCCTCTCCATATAGTCAAGTGTTTTTTTCAGTAAAATCAATACTTCTTTGAGTCCTCATAATGAATGATGCTAAGGTTATGGA
>CACXGE010000060.1 GCA_902767135.1 uncultured Lachnospiraceae bacterium
ACAGTTTAGCCTATGGCTGAAATGTTACAAAAAGAAATGTTACATATAGAATTTAGTCTTTTTTTGAGGTGGATAATGGTGTATAATGAAAAATGATATTTTTTTTCTTGGAAATAATAATTTTTAAACAGAGAGAGGAATGTAAAATGGTATCGGTAATTGTTACAAGTTATAAGCGTCCGGCGGAGATTGTAGAAAGAGCAGTAAAAAGCATATTATCACAGACATATCAGGATATTGAAATTCTCATTGTAGATGATAATCCTGACGGAAGTAAGGAAAGTCAGGAATTAAAAAAACAGTTTGAAAACAGAGAAAGGATTACATATATTAAGCAGGATGGAAATCAAGGAGCCTGTGCAGCAAGAAATTTGGGAATTTCAAAGGCGAAAGGTGGATATATAGGTTTTCTGGATGATGATGATACCTGGTTTGAAGACAAGCTAGAGTGTCAACTGGAAAGATTTGCCCAGGGAGATGACAGTGTTGGCATGGTGTACTGTCTGGGGCAGGTATATGACTGTGACACGAATCCGCCAACTATCACAGACTATTATACAACAAGAATATTTAAGGATGAAATTCGATTTGAAGATCAATTGGTATATGATTATTGTGGCAGCACATCCCAGGCCTTAGTTCGTAAGGAAGTCTTTGAAAAGATTGGTGGATTTAATGTGAATCTTCCAGCACGTCAGGACTATGAGATGTGGCTTCGGATTAGCAAATATTACAAAATATATGGAGTAAACAAGCCGTTGTTTTATTACTACCACCATGGATTGGAACAAATCACCAAAAGTCCAAAGAAGGCATTGACGGGATATCAAGTGGTGTATCGGGAGTATAAGGAGGAGTATAAAAAAAATCCCAAAGCCCAGATAGAAATATTTAGCAGAATGTTAGAAACAGCAAAAGGTCATTATTTCTTTACATACTGGTATTATAGAATCCGGAAACATTTAGTTATGTTGTTAAGAGGTAAATAAGAAAAATATGAGAAGTGATAATGTTATAAAAAGTAGTTTTTGGAAAATATTTAATAATATGCTGAGCATATTGTTAGGGTTCGGAAGCAGGACAATTTTTATCCATTTTCTGAGTGCAGATTACCTGGGTATCAATGGATTGTTTACCAATGTGTTGTCATTGTTGTCGTTAGCTGAACTGGGATTTTCAACAGCAGTTACCTTCAATCTATACAAGCCTTTGATTCAGAAGGATGAGAAAAAGATTGCGGGCATCATGAATTTATATAAATGGGTTTACCGCGTGGTAGCTGTGTTTATTGCAATTGCAGGATTGTGTGTGGTTCCCTTTTTAGGTTATATTTGTAAGGACTCACAGTTTGAGTTAAATTATTTGAGGATTACGTATTTGTTGTTTTTAGGAAAGACGGTATCTACATACTTCTTTTCTTATAATTCCACATTGATAACAGCAGACCAGAAGGAGTACAAGATCCTGCCCATTACTTCTGCCAGTACCATTGTCTGCAACGTGTTCAAAATACTGACACTGGTAGTTACCAGGAATTTCCTGGTATACCTTGCAACTGATATTTTGGTTGGAATTTTGTTCAATGCCATGACGGCATATTACGTTAAAAAAGAATATCCTTTGTTGAGGGATAAGGATGCAAAACTGGACAAAGACGAGAGAAAGAAAATATTTTCAGATGTGGGGAATCTATTTCTTGGGAAATTGTCAACCACCATTCTTACATCTACGGATAATATTATTATATCCAGTTTTGTTAATGTGGTTTCCGTTGGTTTGATGTCAAATTATACCACACTAATTGGGTATGTGCAGACGTTTATCAATGCACCGTTATATTCAGCCCAGGCGAGTATTGGAAATGCTGTGGCAGCGGAACCCAAGGAGTATGTGTATAAGATATTAAAGAGACTTACCATGATGACATTTTTTGTGGCATCTTTTAGTGCAACAGCGCTGTTGTGTCTATCCAATGATTTTATTGCCATAATTTGGGATAACCTGATTTTGCCCATGCCTGTGGTGGTAATTCTTATGGTAAACAGTTTCCTGCAGATGATAAAACAGCCTTTGTGGATTACTTTAAATACCTGTGGCTTGTTTAAAAAAGACAAGTATATTTCTTTGGCAGGTGCTCTGTGTAATTTAATTGTCTCACTGGTATTGGTACAGTTTTGGGATATCAGTGGAGTTATCTGGGGAACCATAATTTCCCAGCTTCTGCAGATGATACTAAAGGCCAGACTACTTTTTAAAGATTATTTTCAAGAATCTTGTGTGAAATATTTACTGTTGATTTGTGGATGCTTTGCAGGTTTGGGAATTGAAATGGGAGTAACTTATTTTCTGTGTTCCTTAGTTCCAGGATGGCATTTATATCTGGTTTTTGTAGTGAAAGCAATCATATGCACAGTGGTTCCAACAGCCATGATTGTATTGATATTCCGAAAAACAGATGCATTTGATTATACATTGAGTTTAATCAAACATAAGCTTTTGAAAAAATAGATGAAATGTATCTGTTTGTGGTTCTGAACAGATACGAAACTTCCATCTCAAAATTGAGACCACTATAAATGTATTCCATGGAAGTTCCGTAAAGCTGATGCACACAAATCAGAGATTTGGCGCAGGTACGAACCTTACAGTAAATGTAAGGTTCTGATTGAAGAGAGTGAATAC
>CACXGE010000061.1 GCA_902767135.1 uncultured Lachnospiraceae bacterium
ATTGTGCGAAATTTCAGCCCCATGCATCGTAGATGCATTTTAAATGGGCTGAAATCGTTACTGTGCACACAGGGTGTGTACAGTAACAACTGTTACGTAAAAAGTAACAATTTTATTAGGTTTTGTTGTAACCTTAGAAAAAAAATGCTATAATATCACTGTTGTGAAAACAACGGTGATATTATTTTTTTATTTTATTGTTATTATCATTTTTTTGGAGGAATTAAGAATGTATATTACTTGTTTAGACCTTGAAGGTGTTTTGGTACCGGAAATCTGGATTGCTTTTGCGGAGGCAACGAATATTCCAGAACTTCGTAAAACTACGAGAGATGAGCCGGATTACGATAAATTAATGAAGTATCGTATTGGAATTTTAAAGGAACATGGTTTAGGTTTAAAGGAAATCCAGGAGACAATAGCTACTATTGATCCAATGCCAGGGGCAAAAGAATTTTTAGATGAACTTCGTTCTATGTGCCAGGTAATTATTATTAGTGATACCTTTTCACAGTTTGCAACACCATTAATGAAGAAGTTAGATTGGCCGACAATTTTCTGCAACTCTTTGGAGGTAGCCCCAAATGGTGAAATCACAGGGTTTAAGATGCGCTGTGAACAGTCAAAGCTTACAACGGTGAAGGCATTACAGTCTATTGGGTATGATACCATTGCCAGTGGAGACAGTTACAATGATCTTGGCATGATTCAGGCAAGTAAAGCAGGATTTTTGTTTAAGAGTACGGAACAGATTAAAGGGGAACATCCAGAGCTCCCAGCATATGAAACCTATGATGAATTATTAGCTGCCATTAAAAAGGCAATTTCAGAATAATTCAAGAAGAATAAAGACAGGGTGAAATATGAACCGGAAGGAACACAGAATAAATCGAAACCTTTTAAATGGCTGGTTTTTTATCGTGGTAGTTTTGTTGGTAGCCTATTTTGGAGAGTATCTAAAAGGTGTGCGTTCTCTTGAATATATGGTTGTTTTTTCTTTTGTTACAGTGGTGCCATTATTGGTTTGTTATGTGATATACAGGAAAAATGAAACTTCTGACAAGCTGCGGTACTTGATTTTAGGTGGGTATCTGATTATGTACTTTTTTGTATTGCTTACGGGAAGTACTACTATGGTATTTACTTACATTTTTCCTTTACTTACCTTAATTGTGCTATATCACCATCCTGTATTGGTGTTACAGACATTCTTCGTGACGTTGACTGCCAATGTCATATATGTGGTGAAGAATTATCGTCAGGGACTCATTACATTAGAGAACAGTAAAGACATTGAAATCCAGTTTGCGCTGATTTTTCTGTGCTTTGGATTTTTATACACTGCATCTAAATTATATAATTCAATACATAAGCAAAACCTTCAGTATGTAGAGGAATTGAATCAGAAACAGAGGATGTTGCAGCATGCTACACTGCAAACTATCATGACGATTGCCAATATTATTGATGCTAAGGATGAATGTACTAAAGGACATTCCCAAAGGGTAGCAGCTTATGCTTCGGCGTTGGCAAAAGAGTTGGGATATAGTGAAGAAGAAGTTCGAAATGTGGAATATATTGCCTTGCTTCACGATATTGGCAAAATTGGAATGCCAGATGATATTTTAAGCAAATCAGGAAAACTGAATGAGCAAGAATATGAAATCATGAAGGAACATGTGGTGATTGGTGGAGAGATTCTAAACGGAAATCTGATGATGGAAGGTTTGCTGGAAGGAGTAAAGTACCATCATGAGAGATATGATGGTAAGGGATATCCGAAAGGATTAAGTGGTAAGAATATCCCCATCATGGGACGTATTATCTGTATTGCGGATGCTTATGATGCTATGACCAGCTACAGAGTTTACCGTCATGGTTTATCGGAGGATGAGATTATACACGAATTAGAAATTAACGCGGGAAAACAGTTTGATCCTGAATTAGTACAGTCCTTTATTGTGCTTGTAAAAGAGAAAAAGCTGGAGGGTGTTCTTCCAGATGCAGATGTATGCCAGGAAAACCTGGGAGAACAGAGTATAAAGCTGTTACAGGAAGTGATTGCAAAACAGAATGCAGAGAAGGAGAAAACATCCGAACTGGATTATCTTACCTCCACCTATCGGCGTGACATAGGAGAAAAAAAGATACTAGAGGAATTGGAAGTTCATCATGGTGCAATTGTTCTGGTGGACATAAAAAATTTAAGAGAAGTAAATCATCGTTTGGGAATCATTGGTGGAGACTATCTTTTGGAATCTGTAGCTGAGATTTTGAAAGGTTACCGAGAAGATGGTATTGTGGTTCGCTATGCAGGAGATGAATTTCTCTGTTTCATCCCGGCTATTCTTGTGAAAGAAGAACTGGATGCAGAATTACGTGAGTTATTGGTAAAATTAGATGTTTTCTTACAGCAGAATAAAGACTATAGCAATGTAGAGATTTATGCAGGGGTAGTTTTGTCCAGTCAGATGGGAAACAATCTGGAGCGTTTAATTGATGCTGCAGATCAGGCTCTTTATCATGTGAAGCAGCAGGAAAAGGCAAGATGGTATCTCTATAATGATAGCATGGAGTTAAACTAAAGTAACAGTTTAGCTTATTTTGGGACAGTTACCAATTTTCACTTAAAATACAATGGAGGATTGGGATTCTGAGAGACAATATATATATTGAATGGAGGAATTAGTATGGCAACAAACAAGTATGCAGGCACACAGACAGAGAAAAATTTAGAGGCTGCTTTTGCAGGAGAATCTCAGGCGAGAAATAAGTATACGTACTTTGCATCCAAGGCAAAGAAAGAGGGATTTGAGCAGATTGCTGCACTTTTTCTAAAGACTGCAGATAACGAAAAAGAACACGCCAAAATGTGGTTTAAAGAATTAAATGGAATTGGGGACACCAAAGAGAATCTTGCTGCGGCAGCAGAAGGCGAGAACTATGAGTGGACTGATATGTACGAAGAGTTTGCAAAGACTGCGGAAGCGGAGGGATTTTCGGAACTTGCTGAAAAATTCAGAGCTGTTGCAGCTATAGAGAAGGCTCACGAAGAAAGATATCGTAAGCTACTTCAAAATGTTGAGATGCAGGAAGTGTTTGCAAAGAGTGAGGTAAAAGTTTGGGAATGTCGTAACTGTGGACATATTGTAGTTGGAACCAATGCTCCAGAGGTTTGTCCAGTGTGTGCTCACCCACAAAGTTATTTTGAATTAAGAGAAGAAAATTATTAAAAAAAAGGGTGGATTTCTCTCTCTAAATACTTTTATTTGGAGGCGGATATCCGCCCTTTTTATTATCCCAAAATCACTGTAAAACACCAAATGGTAAAAAAAGTTTTCACGTCTTTTACACATTTTTCTATTAAATTATAAAGGGAAGTGGATAATACGTTTTATAAATGGGAAAGGATGATTTTATCATAAAGAAGAAAACAGTAGCTATGTTCATAGGGCTAATGATGACAGCAACAATGTTAAATGGCTGTGGACAGAAAGAAGATACTCAAAATACAACTCAGCAGACAACTGGAAATGTGACAGAAGAAAATGGAGAGGGGGAAGAAGCAGCACAGGAATCCGAAGCGGTTCTTGGAGAAGTAGAATCTATCAGTGACAATTCCATCACCATTACAGTAGGGACAATGAAAGAAAGGGGGGAGGCCCTCCCAGCCAAAGCCAGGGAGTGGACGGTTATGAGGCTGTGAATGAGTATCACTAAACAAGTGCAATTTTATGAATGCAAAAAAATGATAGGAATATACTGCTAGTAAGTGAAAAAAGGTAACAGTTTAGCATGGCTGAACTGTTACGAAAAAGAGGTGCTATTTTGGAGATTTATATAGTAAAAGTTGGAGACACCATAGATAGCATAGCAGAAATGTTTGGTATTCCTGTGTGGAAATTGGCAGAGGATAATCAGATTTCTTATCCCTTTCCACTGGCAGTAGGGCAGGCTCTTCTCATTCTTTACGATACAGAGACAATAGGGAATTACCCATTGGTTGTGGGCGGATATGCCTATCCATTTATCCATCCGTTTGTGTTGGAGGAAACATTGCTTTATTTGTCAAAAATATTGGTATTTTCTTATGGGTTTACTTTAGAAGGAGATTTGGTATTTCCACAGATTGAGGATACAGCTCTTGTAAACACAGGGGTTTCGTTTGGCGTCACACCGATTTTAACCTTAACACCACTGGACGAAAACGGAAAGTTTAACAATTATTATGTCAGTGTTTTGGTGAATGACAGTGAGGTAAGTGAGCGGTTGTTAAGTCAGTTGTTGACTGTGATGAGAGAGAAAGGATATGGGGGAATGGATATAGATTTTGAGTATATTCTTCCAGAGGACAGAGTACCTTTTGCACAATTCGTGGAAAAGACAAGGATGTTTATGAATGAAAACGGATATTCTGTGTCTGTGGCATTGGCACCTAAAATTGCAGCTGACCAGCCGGGATTGTTATATGAAGGGATGGATTATAGGTTGTTGGGAAGTGCCGCTGACAGTGTGCTACTTATGACTTATGAATGGGGCTATACTTATGGACCGCCCATGGCGGTGGCGCCGTTGCCAAATGTAAGGCGTGTGGTGGAATATGCTGTAACCGAGATTCCCAGAGAGAAAATCGCATTAGGTATTCCCAATTATGGTTATGACTGGCCATTGCCCTTTGAAAAGGGGGTTACAGCAGCAAAAACCATAGGAAATAAAGAAGCGGTGGATATTGCTATTACCTATGGTGCCCAAATCTTCTATGACGAAACTGCCCAGGCGCCCTATTTTCATTACCAGGATGAATATGGAGTGACGCATGAGGTTTGGTTTGAGGATGTGCGAAGTATGCAGGCAAAATTCAATTTAATAAAAGAATTTAATTTAATGGGCTGTGGATACTGGCAGATCATGAGATTGTTCCGAGCTAACTGGCTGTTACTTCATCATGAATTTGAGATAATGTAAAGGGATATACAGAAAATCGGGCAATGCTTACGCATAAAAAACTGCCCGATTTTTGTGAAATTCACATTTTCTTACGGTCTCAGCAGTAAATGCGTTACTGTACAGACGCAAGCTTAACACATGCTGTTAAGCTATGCGCCAAGAATGATAATATGCGAAATTTCAGCCCCATGCATCGTAGATGCATTTTAAATGGGCTGAAATGGTTACTGTGCACACAGAGTGTGTACAGCAACGAACTGTTACAATAGAAATGAAGAGGGAAGAATATTGTTGAAAGTGTTGGCTTTGGGGAATATAATAATAGTGCAAAAAGTCATGGAAAAATGTAAAGATATAAGATGAGGAGCAGTAAAATGACACAAGAGAAATTATGGGAATTACGCGCTGGTTTTGAAACAGCTTGTATCGATGGAATATATGCATCTAATCTTGCATATAAACTCCAATTTCAGGGAATAGAGACACCTATGGGAGTTGCTTCAAGATGGCGGAGCAGAGAGCAAAAGAGAATGCTATCGCAGAGTAACATTCTGGTAGACGGAATAGCGTTTCTGTGGTAGAGTTTAGAAAGTACCTTGCATACTAAATTCCTATTATTATAATCATGCAGGAGGACAGAATAATGAAATGTGAAAACTTAGAACAAGTAAGAG
>CACXGE010000062.1 GCA_902767135.1 uncultured Lachnospiraceae bacterium
AACTATTCAGTACAGGTCTCAGCATTTACTGCTGAGACCGTAAGAAAATGTGCATTTTACAAAAATCGGGCAATTTTTCATGCGTAAGCATTGCCCGATTTTACGTATCTGTTCAGTAGTTCTGAACAGATACATATTAAAAATGATGTTAAGACTAAAAGATGCAGTGGTTGAAGTGGAAAAAGAATTATTTCATAATATATGAAAATGACAAAAAATTAACAAAAGAAGTTTGACAAACTGCCACATTACTGATATTATAAAACACAGCGAAGGTGCTCTTTATAGAGGACCTTTTTGTGACTTTTTGTAGGAATTCTTTGAATGTTAAATCAGGAGGTAATTGAAAGAAGTTATCCATGAGTGTAAACAAAACAAAGGAAGCCAGCAGTTGGAAATATGTGTTAAGCGGTACCTTTATGCTGTGTCTGTTTTCTGTCTATATTCCAGTGCTTCTGTTTGGAGATAACGTCCAGACAGCAGTTATGATTACTGGATTGGTCATCGCACTGGCACTTGGTGTTCTTGCAAAGAATCCAAAGCTGAGATGGCTTAGTGAATTTATCATGGCTTTCTCCATGATTGGCGGAATGGTTTCATCTGTTTTCTGGGCAAAATTATTTTTATAAATAAATTGTAACTATAAGTATTGAAATACATTTTGAGAAAAAGGAGGATATTCCTATGAGTAAAAAGACAAAGAATGTAACAGCGTTGGACCCATTTCAGGCTTGGAGTCATAAGTGGGGACGTATTGGCACTTTAATTATTTTAGTTTATATGGTTGCATTGTCTTTTGTTGTGTTGGGATACTATGGATGTATTCCATCTCTACGAGAGGTATTTAATGTGGCAACCATCAGTATTTTGATGATTTATATTCCTGTTGGTATTTCAGAGGCGTTGAGCTATACACCGATTCTTGGCTCATCATCTTATATTACTTTTATCACAGGTAATATTATGAACTTAAAGCTTCCCTGTGCAGTCAACGCTATGAAGATTGCAAAAAAAGAGCAGAACACACCAGAAGGTGAGGCCATTGCTTCCGTTGCGGTAGCTGTCTCTTCTATTATGACGGTAATTATTCTGGCAATCGCAGCTTTATTAAGTACATGGATTAGTCCTATCTTTGAATTGCCAGCGGTCAAGACAGCTTCAAACTATTTGATTCCGGCATTGTTTGGTTCCCTTACCCTGGGATTGTTTGCAAATTCTTCTGCTGGAAAGAAGGTAGTAAAGAATGGTATTATGGGAGTGGTTCCGGTACTTATCATTGTCTCTGCCTTGGCACTTTTTGTCCGTATTACCAGTGGTGGTTCCTTGTTTGGAATGGTAGGCTTTTTGATTTTGTTTATGCTTCCGGTGGCCATCATATCTTCAAGAATTATGTGGAAAAAGGGCATTATCCAGGTTGTGGACAAGGAAGAAGCTGCAGAAGAATCAGCAAAAGAGTCCACAAAATAAACATAGTGATTTAACGGTATGATTATGATGAAATATATAAAAAAATTGGCACTATATCTAAAAAAAGATATGGTGCTTTGTATCGCATTGATATTGGGATTTTTATCTTGCTTTCTGGTTCCGGCTGGCAGGGAAACTGTAGAAAGCATTGATGTTCGGGTGCTTGCTATTTTGTACAGTCTGATGATTGTAGTGGAAGGCTTTAAGGGAACCGGATTATTTTCTATTTTGGGAGAAAAATTGTTGAAAAGGACAAAAAGCACCTTCTCCCTGGAGGCGTCTTTGATTTTTTTGTGTTTTTTTACCAGCATGTTGATTACCAACGATGTGGCTTTGCTGACCTTTGTTCCCTTTGGTATCCTTACTCTGCAAATGTGCAAAAAGGAAGATAGGATTTGTTTTGTGGTTATCTTTCAGACCATTGCAGCGAACTTGGGAAGTATGCTGACACCCATTGGAAATCCACAGAACTTGTATTTATTTGGGTGTATGGACTGTGATTTATGGGAGTTTATGGGAATATTATTCCCGTACACCTTACTTTCTGTACTTCTCATACTTCTTGTACTTATTATGCGTAAAAAGGAAACAGTTCAAATACAATTTCCCAAAAGGCAGACTATGGGAAGGGAAGAACTACATAAAAATCTGGTTTATTTTGTGCTGTTTCTTTTGTGCCTTACGGTGGTGTTACACTGGATTTCTTATAAAATTGCATTAGGGCTTATTATCATAGTAGTATTTTGCTTAGACAAACGGGTATTGTTGAGAACGGACTATGGATTGTTGCTTACTTTTGTAGGATTTTTTGTGTTTATCGGAAATATGCAGAGAATTCCTCAAATCAATGAGTTTTTAAAAGCTGTGGTGAATCAACGGGAATTTTTGGTGGCGCTATCAGCCAGTCAGGTTGTCAGCAATGTGCCGGCTGCTCTATTGCTCTCTGGATTTACAGATAACTATAAGGAATTAATTTTAGGTGTGAACATAGGGGGCCTTGGAACACTGATTGCTTCCATGGCAAGTCTGATTTCTTATAAATGCTATGGAAACAGCTATGAAAAGTTTAAGAAAACTTATCTGATAAAATTCACTCTTTGGAATATTGCTTTTTTGGCCATTCTTGTGGCGGCGAAAGTATACATTTTCTGATTAGTGGTAATCATTTCGTACAGGTCTCAGCAGTAAATGCTGGGACCTGTACGGCATAATATCTTATTTTTCAATCCATTCTTCAATAACACAATGATGTTTCTTATTCTCACTATCCTTGTCATAGCTGATTCCTACTAGCAGAATTTTGTCGCCATAGCCGGATAGATTTCCCGTGTATCTTCGCTCTTTGATTTGTTTCATAGCCGAATCGGCGTCTTTGTCCCATTTCAGTTCCAGAATGATGGCCGGACGATTTCCGGCATTCGCTCTTGGAATCAGAACCATATCTGCAAATCCCACTCCAGAAGGAAATTCGCGAATCACATTGTAATAAGCAGGTGCGGTAAAATATGCCATAGTAAGCACACAGCTTAGGGAATTTTCATTGTTATATTTTATAATAGAAGTGTAGGAAGCATGGGCTAGTTCTACCAAATCTGCTACTTTCTCTGAATTTTTATCTATGGTTGCCCACAAGAGTTCGTCACAGCGGGAAATGGTCTTTGCAATTTCTCTCCAATTTCCTGTTGCCAATGCCGCTTGATAGGCAAGACATACCTCATAATTTGGAATATATGCCCCCCTTCTTACGGAATCATATGCCAGATAACCCAAATGAATCAATGCGGTCAATGCCTCATCTTTAGAGTCTATGATGGACAAATCATTTTTGAACGTATTTACATTTACAGGAACTTTTCCGCCCTCCAGCATGGTCAGTACATCTTCTTTCAGGCCTTCAAAGTTCATTGAGATATAGGTATTGATAGTATCAAAAGCAGAGGTATTTTTCCAGTAAGAATCAAGGTCTTTGCTAACCATGGCACGATACACGGAATTTGGATTATACATATGAATTCCATCAATCAGATATCCATTGTACCATTCCTTTACTGATGGAAAATCCATCTGGTATTTCTCACATAGATCCTTCACCTCATTTTCGGTAAAACCAAAATATTTTGTAATTGGATTGGACTTTAACATGGTGTATTCTGCGAAATTATTTAATGCTGACTCATCCTTAATCTTCTTAATTGGCAAAATTCCCGTAATATAGGCTAATGAAAGGAAGCTCTTTGACTCTTCACTCTTAAATAGGGAGTGTAAAAACTGAAGATATTTATGGACTAAATCCGGACGGTCTGCATGGTTTCTTACCACACAGTCCCATTCATCAATGATGATGACAAAACCTTTCCCTGTTAACCGATAAATCTCATTTAGTGCAAAATGAATACTTTGATTCACATTCACTTTCTTGCCAAACTCCTGTTCAAATTCTTCTTTCAATTTTTGTATGATGGCTTCCACTAAGTCATCTTTGTGATAATCAGCCACAGAGGATACATCTATGTGTATTACATTGTATTGATTCAAATGTGTTTCAAAATCTGCTTTCTTAGCAATCTCATAAGGTGAAAACAATTCCCTGGAATTGCTTCCCAGGCTGTAATAAGCATCAATCATTCCGGCAGCCTGAGATTTTCCAAAACGTCTTGCATGACTGACTGCAATACAATTCTCTGAGGTTCCAATCAACTGGTTCAATATTTCTAAAAGGCCTGTTTTATCTATATAAATCCGACTTCTACTGTCTTTTGTGAAACTCTCATTTCCAGGGTTAAGATATGTTCCCATATGTGTTCCTCCAATTTTTGCTTCAAAAAATATATCGTCACTCTTATTCTTATGGTTTATTATATAATACATTTGGTGAATTTGCATTTGTTTTTTGTGTAATATTGTCTTTTAGAAAATTGTAAGTTACTGTACAGCCGCAAGCTTAACACTTGCTGTTAAGCTATGCGCCAGGAACGATATTATGCGAAATTTCAGCCCCATGCATCGTAGATGCATTTTAAATGGGCTGAAATCGTTATTGTGCACAGGGTACCTGTGTACAGTAACAATTGTAATAGATATTTTGGGATAAAGGAATTAATGAAGAATGAGAAAGAGTGTAATAGTTCAGTCAGGTCTGCGCATTTACTGCGCTGACCGTGTGAAAATGTGAATTTAAGAAAAATCGGGCAATTTTGCATGCGTAAGCATTGCCCTGATTTTACCAGGAGTCAAGTATAGAAAAGGGACTGCTGCTTAGTGCGGCAGTCCCTTTTCTGGTGTTTCCTGTACCTGGGATAGAAGGTCTATATACTGGGATAAAAGTTCTCTTTGACTGGGAGATAGCTTTTGGATTTGTCCTATCATATGCAATGTCTTTGGGTCATTAGGTATGGTGATTGTGACGGTATAATCTGAAACCAAATTTGTATTTTCGGGTTTGGTATAAGAAAAAAAATCCAAAAGGGTGATTCCCATGGCATCACATAGTTTCTCTAAGGTAGCGATTGTGGGCATAGTGTTTCGGTGAAACATACTGTTTAGGGAAGACAAAGGAATACCGGCATTTTTTGCTAAGCGATAGTGGTTCATGTTGTGTTTTTTGCATAGTTCATCAATACGAAGCAACACATGATTTAACTGGTAATTCAAAAAAAAACCTCCTAATCATTAATCATACATCTAATTTACGCATTTGCGTTCTATATTTATAGTTTACTCAAATTAGAGGGAAAAGTATTGAACATAAACTGCTCACAAAATATTTTGCAAATCTTTTTCTTAAAAGCTATAAAAATATTATAATTTGTAGAAATTCACGAAATAATTTTGTAAAAACAATATGATATTGCGTAATAAATATATTGAAAATGCGTCATAAATAATATAAAATTTAGTATGTTGCATTTTTATAAGTATTTTTATAAGGAGGTTTGGTGAAAAAGACACATATGTCTAAATAAAGTGAAAACATAAGGATTACAATAAGTGGTGTTCATTGAAATACGAAAAGGAGAAGAGAAGGATTATGAAATGAAGAAAAAAGTTATAGTGGGATTATTAACAGGATGTGTAGTTGTCATCTCTGGTTGTGGGCGGGAATCACAGACAACAATGACAGAGCAGGCAGTGGTGCAAGAGAAGATGACAACAGAAAGTAGAGAAAAGAAGGAATTTTACCAAATGCCCACAGAGGACGAACTGGGTGGCATTCTTTCCAATATGGACGGATGGGCAAAACAGATTCTGAAATTAAAAACGGACATAAAATACGAAGAGTTAGATGCAGACATGGCTGTTTCTATGTGTGTGTATGCACTGATTAATGATGAAGAAATTTCTTTGGAGAGTAATTCTGATGCAGAGTGGATAATTTCTAAAGAGGACTTGGAGATAAGAGAGATGGAAATGTTTGGGAGAGTATTTGACCTGAACGAATGTAGTAATTTAGAAAATTTTCAGATAAGAAGCAAAGAAGATGGCTCTGTTTGCTGTCAAGTTCAGGGGGAAGTTTTAGATACACTGGAAATGCATATTGAGGACATTGAAACGTATAAGAAAATAGATAACAGTAGTAAGGTGACTGTCATATATACTTTTATGGATGAAAATGGTTCTTATAGTCAGGATGCCCTTCGCATGGAATACATAGTTGTGCCAAATGAAGCGTCCGACTTTAATTACAATATTATAGAGGCGTCAGGTAAAAATGCACATGGGAAATTTTATAGTTCAATACAAGAGCTTCCTACAGAGTTTAAGGAAAACCTGAAACAGACAGCAATCCAGGAAGTAAAAGAGTATATAGGGACTTTTTCCCAGATGAGCGATGGAATAATAAATGATGTGGATACTACGTACATAGGAAGCTATTTCTTGAATGGAAGCCCAGAGGGAGAAGTGCAGAATGGTCTGATGATGTTAGTAAAAGAAACAGTAGGACATGATTTGACACTTGATGAAGAGGGAAATGAAGAGACCTTTATCTATTATTATGGGGTATGGTTCCCGAATCTGGGTGAGAATATCAGTGGGCGTGCCACAGGAGGGACAACCACGGACTGGACTAGAAAAATTGTAATGTACATGTATAGTAATCCGTATTCTGAGGATTTTGGCTGGTATACGTATAAAGGATTTGACAGTTTCCAACATTGGAGTGACGAAGTGGAAAGTTATGCAGGTGAAAACGGTTTTACGTTGGCGGATACAGATATTACAGAACCACCAACAGAAGTGACAGGACCAGAGGATAGAGTAGATATTGGAGAAGAATAAGGAGAGTGGAGTATGAACAAAAGATCAATCATGGCACTTATTTTTATGGTAATGGTGATATGTACAGGATGTGGAAATCAGAAAGTAGATACAATATCAAAACAGGAGCAAAAAATGACAGAAACAACAAAGGAAGAAAAACAGACGGAAAAGGGGAGAGATGGTGTATCCGAAGCTCCAAAAGAGGAACAGGTAGAAACAAAAGAAAAAGAATTGGTTCCATCTAATACAAATGTAGATAAAATTATTAGTGAGACTCTTATGTGGGGAGCGTTCCATACGCAGGAGTTTGACGCCATGGAGTATGAAAGATTAAGCGCAAATCAGGCAATACCTATTTGTGTGCTTTCTATCCTGGGGCATTCAGCAAATACGTTGGAAGTGGCTGCAGATGGGAGAGGAATTATCACCAAGGAAAGTTTAGAGTCTACCGAAAAGGTTATGTTTGGTCAGGTATTTGATATTTCCACGTGCACTATGCTGGAGGATTATCCGTTTGAACTTGCACAGGATGGTTCTATTCTTTGTGCAGGAGCAGAAATTGATTTTAGTACCGCAAGATATATGATAAAAGATGTTCAAAAAGGCGAGGCAGAAGATACCTATGTAGTAACTGTTTATTATTATACCATGGACGAAAATATGGAATATGGAGACCAGGATTTTGTTGCAAACTTCACATTAAGAGAGACTATGGAAGGGCAATATCAATATGACATAGTGGATTTTTCCGGTAAAACTACGGCACATAATGAATTGTCATATAATGATCGCCTACTCTATACTGTTTCACAGGATGAAGAGTTTTACGTAGATACAACAATAGAATTAGAAAATATAGATCAATCATCCTATATCAGGGTTAATTTTAATGAATCTTTTGGAATGCCACATACGATGTATCTTATAGATTCGAATGGAAAAAAATACGAACCAATACAGCGAGCAATAGGGAATACTGCCTGGGGAACTTCAGAGTATATGATTTTTAAGATAGAACCACAAAAAGTGGAGGAGGAATATACATGGCTTAGATTTTGTTCCGATTGGAAAGGAATCACGTATCCGATGGCATATGACCAAGGAACAGAATGGCAGGAGAATTCCACGTTACCAGAAGGGTGGATGACGTATGCTGACTATATTTCAAAGTACAATAAGGAGTAAATGATGAGAAAAAAATTATTATCAGGTGTGCTATTGTTTGGAATTATATGCACACAGACCGCATGTGGTGAGGCAATAACAGAAAACACAGGTAATACGGAAGTCACAGAAAACATAGAAAAAATCTCTGAACTCCAGGTTATCATACCCACGGAGGAAGAGCTAACCCCTTTGTTTGATGCACAGGAAGAATGGTCAGGATATTATACTTTCATGTTTGATGAAAAAAGGGATATTGAGGAACTAAATGCAGAGGTGGCAGTACCTATGGCGGTATGTGCACTTTGTGATGACTATGGTAATGGAATTGAGAGCAATACAGATAATCAGTACATTGTACCAAAAGAAAGGTTTGAAGAAAAACAAAAGGAATTGTTTGGAACAACTTTTGATATAAACGAAGTCAGTGATCTTTCCCAGTATCATATAGAGGTAACGGAGAATGGTACTATGCTGAAAAAAATGGGAGAATGGGGGACAGAAGGTCCAGACTATATTATTGATTCCGTTGAACCTAGTGAACAAGGAGAAAATAGATATAAGGTAAAGGTTTGGTATTTTTCTTCTGGTGAAACAGGAAATGGGATTGACGGGTTGAAAATGGAATACGTATTAGAGCGGGATGATCAATCTATGTATGGTTATCATATTGTTGATATGAAGGGAACCTGGGAAGAAGGAACTTATTATACATCCATGGAACAGGTGTCAGACGAATTCTTAGGACAAGTACAAAATAATAATCAAGAATATTTTACATTTGACGCAGAAGAAAGAAGTCAACAAAGTGACGGAATCATTAATTATACTAATACGGAGTATGTAGGAAGTGTGTTTTTAACATATAACAATCCGGAAAATACTCAGAACAAAATGATTCTCTTGTATAAAAGGACGGTAGAATACAAGTATCCGGATGGTACACCTGGGGAACAGTTTATATATTATTTATCATATGAAATTTGTGGTTCTTTGGGTGAAACACCGTATGGCACAAACAGTGCCGCAGATTCAACTTGGACTTGGAACGGTGCATCATTCTCAAGGCAGAGAACAAATAAGGAAAATCCTGGAATAGATAAGTTTGCTGGATTTACCAGTTACAATCAGTGGTTAGACGTGGTAAATCAATATGCAGAAGAAAATGATATGACTTTGCAAGATACAGATATTACTGTTTTGCCAACAGAGGAATCACATCCAGCGGAGAATATCGAAATTCAGGAAAATAGTGTATGGTAATATAACAAAGAAAAAATAAAGGATACAGAAGCAAGGAGGAAAATTATGAGTTATTGTAGATTTTGTGGACAGGAGTTAGTGGAAGGACAGCATCATGTTTGTGCAGCACAGAACAGTCCTATTGAGAATGGTAATATAGATATGCAGTATCAGAAAGATATCAAGGTAAGCGTAGATGATGACAGGCAGCAGGTGATTAACACAGAACTTGCCAAAGAGAAGTTGGGAAATATATGGGACACTTTTTTGGAATTTATGGCAAATCCTGTGGGAACCCTGAAAGTATCCTATCATCCGGATAAGGAAAAAGACAATATGATGATGGGTGTTGTGTATGCATTTGTAATATTCTTTGCTGTTTTTCTCCCAATGATGATCTTGGGTGATGTAAAATTTGGAGAAAGTTTTAAGGTGGCATTTTGGACTACGGTGCTGTTTGTTGTAATTAAGCTGATGTTTGTGGGCATAATGTATCTTGAGCTTAAAAATAAAACTGCAACCTTTAAGGGGATGTTAGCTATTACCTGTCTTGCTACAATTCCACAGACAGTATGTGTTTTGGGCTTCGTATTATGTTGCTTTTTGGGATTTCCTTTGGGAATCGTGGGCTGTTTGATTTTGTTTCTGGCAATGGCTTTTGTGATGGATACTTATGTAGTACAGGTGGTTACTTACGGACAGGTTGGAAGAACTTATTGGGTTTATATTATATATTGTGTGGCAGTTATGCTGTTATTCGTAATTCTTGGACATGTAGGTGTAGAGTCTTTGAAAGATGCGATTAATGATTTTGTGTATGACTTGTTTTAATAAATACAATGTGGATAAATAGAGAGAGGAATTTGGAATGTTTTGTGAAAAATGTGGATTTGAAAATGTAGGTGAAGGAAACTTTTGCGAAAATTGTGGGGCACTTTTAGGTGAGGCAGTATATAGTAATTCCCAGTCTAGGTCGTCACAACACAAAATCCCCCTACCGTTATGGATAACAGGGGGAGTAATACTGGTAATATGTATCATTGTAAAAATTGTACTATCTTTACCAACTACAATACACCTAAATAATTATGTAACAGTGAGCTATGAAGGCGTGGATGGTTATGGGGTGGCAACAGCCAGCTTTGATTCAGATAAATTTGAGGAAGATTATGGAGAATTGGAATACAAGAAGTTTAAAAATTCTTCAGAAAGAAATGAAGCATTATCCTGGTTTCAACAGTTAGAAAAACCAGTAGAATATGTCAATGAATATGTGGATGGAAGGCTGGAAAAATCTACGGAATTGAAAAACGGAGAGACCATTGTATATCAGTGGGATTGTGATGAAGAAGCAATCACCAGAATCATGAATGTAAAATTGGATTATAGTGATATTATGTTTACTGTATCTGGACTCACGGAGCCAAGAGAGGTAAATCCTTTTGAGAATCTTTATGTCTGGACGGAGGGTATCTCTGGAAACGGAAAGTTATATTGGGAAGTAAATTCAGAAGATGAGATTTATGATGTAATTTCTTTTGAATATGATAAATCAAAGGGATTAGCCAATGGAGATAAGGTGGTTCTTAGAATTTGTGGAGAGCCAGAAAGCATCAATGAAAAATGTGCAGAATATTATGGTGTTACACTTAACTGTTTTGAGATGGAGTACACAGTGGAAGGTTTAGATGGTTATGTAAGTAAGCTAGAGCAGATTTCCAAGGATGATATGGATACGATGGCTGTGAATGCGGCAATATGTATTGATGAAATGGTGTCAGGCAATTGGGACAGCAGAGAAGTATTGTTGGAAAGGAAACAGGCAGGCAGTATTCTGGAAAGTGATTCAGAAGGAAATAATTTGTATCTTATTTTTCAGATAAAAGCGAAGGACTTTTTTGAAGATGAAAATTATGAATCTGAATTTACATATTATACATACTATCGTGCAAAGGATTTGGCGGTGGACCAAGAAGGCAAAATAAAGGATATAGATGATATCTCCTTGCAACAATGTTCTAATTGCTTTGAAAGAGAAGTAGTATATGACCAGGAAAATGGCTACTACGAGGATTTTTATTATTATGGTTATGAAAACCTGGATGAATTAAAAAAAGAAATAAAATCAGATAATGAAAAAAATTATCAGGAAAAATTTTGAGAGTTTTGTAAATTAACTGATAATAGATAATATGAAGTGACCCCACATTTGTAGCAACGTGGATTTCCCTGTATACTAGAGTTTGATAAGAACAAAGGTAACAGGGATTACCGCATACAAAAGGAGATCACTCATATGAAAAGAATACTAAAAA
>CACXGE010000063.1 GCA_902767135.1 uncultured Lachnospiraceae bacterium
TAATTCTGCAGGATATTTGGACATAAAAAATCCCCCTTAAGTAGATTTGGTTATTTACCTTGTCTACTTAAAGGGGATCATATCAAAGGAGACACCTTTTTTGAAGCTGTGAAAAAAACTGTGAAGTGTATTTTTATTTTTTGCATATGTGGGTAGTGACGATTTCGTAATCGTTTCATCTATTGGCTAAACGGTTACAGATGAAGTACTTAGGTGGTGATATAAGTGCTGTATCCGGCTTGTCGCAGACGATTTTCCATATTGGTAGCATCTTTTAAGTCATGGTAAGCGCCTACCTGAACAAAATGATATCCGTCTTTCCGATATATAAATGCAGGATAGCCCTTGATGATTAATTCCCTCCATAAATCATAGGCATAAGCTTCGTTGCGAAATACACCAACATTTACCCGGTATAGGACAGGCTTTGGAGCATGGACGGTGGCCATTGCCATAGGATTTGACTGGATGATGGCATCTGCGATGGCACTTGCAATCTCATTAAAATTGCGCTCAAAGATTTCATTGTCCTTATCATTGTCTATAAATCCAGCTTCAATTAACAAGGAAGGCATTTTGATTTTATTTAATACCACAAGGTCTGGTCTTGGGAAGACTCCAAGATTTTCATACCCCACCTGTTCTAAATTTTGATTGATAGCCTCTGCAAGAGCCATAAGGTCAGAAGTTTCATCAAATACCAGTGTTTCCACACCGGAGCCTGTGCCAGGCTCATCCGCCGCGTTTCTATGAATGGAGATGAAATAATCTGCATCTGAGGCGTTTGCAATATCTGCTTTTTCATAAGGTGACTGATAGATATCCTGGGTACGGGTATACTCTACGGGAATTCCGGCCTGTTCTAAACGTTCCCCCACCGCCAGGGTGAGAGCCAAGTTATCATTTTTTTCTTTTCGGTCTTTATTGGTGGCGCCAAAATCAAAGCCGCCATGTCCAGCATCTAGAATGACTTTCATAAAACACCTAAAAATATATTTTTTATATTGTATGTAAAATATGAAAAAATTGTTATAAAAATTTGACGAACCAGTCATGTTATGATATAATTCTATAAATAATTTTGTTCAGAAGGAGGAAATACATATGAAACATATTAAGACTTTGACAACACGTAATTTAAAGGAGTCTATGAAAAAGGGTGGATGTGGAGAGTGCCAGACATCTTGCCAGTCAGCATGTAAGACATCTTGTACAGTAGGAAATCAGAGCTGTGAGAACAACAAATAAAAAACAGTTATGATTTTTTTAATGGAATAAGCAGCGGCTTAGGTCGCTGCTTCTTTGTGCGATAAGCACCTGAAAGGAGAATTTGAGTGGTTCATCAGTATATAAACAATGGATACCATATTGTTCTGGATGTGAACAGCGGTTCTGTTCATGTGGTAGATGAAATGGTTTATGAGCTGATTGCGTTTGTAAATGAGCAGGAAAATCCTGGAAACATAGAAAAAAAAGTGATTTCATTGGCTGTTGACAGATTTAAGGATAAGTATGACGAAAGGGATATTCAGGAAGCATTAGAAGAAATTCAGGAATTGACCAAAGAAGGAATGCTATTCACAGAAGATGTGTATGAGCCATACCTAAAAGATTTTAAGAAGAGACCTACCGTGGTAAAGGCGTTGTGTCTGCATATTGCCCATGATTGTAATCTTGCCTGTCAGTATTGTTTTGCTGAGGAAGGTGAGTATCATGGAAGACGTGCACTTATGTCCTTTGAAGTGGGAAAGAAAGCCTTAGATTTTTTGATTGCCAATTCAGGAAGCCGTAGAAATTTGGAAGTGGACTTTTTTGGTGGCGAGCCACTGATGAATTTTGACGTGGTGAAACAATTAGTTGCCTACGGCAGGGAACAGGAAAAGATTCATGATAAGAATTTCCGATTTACATTGACAACCAATGGAGTGCTGTTAAATGATGACATATTAGAATTTGCCAACAAGGAAATGGCAAATATTGTTCTGAGTATTGATGGTAGAAAAGAGATTAACGATAAGATGCGTCCATTTAGAAATGGAAAAGGAAGCTATGATCTCATTGTTCCCAAATTTAAAAAAGTAGCAGAGAGCAGAAACCAGACAAACTATTATGTGCGCGGAACGTTTACCAGAAATAACTTAGATTTTGCATCGGATGTGCTCCATCTTGCAGACCTTGGGTTTGAACAGATTTCTGTGGAACCGGTGGTGGCAGAGGAAGGAGATGACTATGCTCTTAGAATGGAAGATGTTCCAAAACTCTGTGAAGAATACGATAAACTTGCTAAGGAGATGGTTCGCAGAAAGAAAGATGGAAAATGTTTTAATTTCTTCCATTTCATGATAGATTTATCTGGTGGACCCTGTGTGGCAAAGAGGATTTCAGGCTGCGGTTCTGGAACAGAGTATCTGGCAGTAACTCCTTGGGGAGATTTATACCCATGTCATCAGTTTGTGGGCAAGGAAGAATTCTTGCTGGGAAATGTAGAGGATGGCATTGTGAAGACAGATGTGGTGGATGAATTTAAATGCTGCAATGTGTATGCGAAAGAAAAGTGTAAGAACTGTTTTGCAAAATTCTACTGTAGTGGCGGATGTGCAGCAAATTCATATAATTTTCATGGCTCCATTAATGACGTATATGAGGTGGGCTGTGAATTACAGCGCAAAAGAGTGGAATGTGCGATTATGATTCAGGCGGCTATGGCCGATGAAGAAGTGTAGAAGTTACTTCTACCTCAAAAAAATATATAAGGATATGGCGGGAAACCGCAGAAGGAGGAAAAAATGCAGATGAAAAAGAGCAAAGGAATAGCAGTTCTTTTGATTATCGTATTGGCGACAGCATTCTTAGGATATCTGTCGGCGTTTGGTTTGGGAAGTTCACAGTATGGTTCTGCAAAGGATATAAAGCTGGGACTTGATTTAGCAGGTGGTGTGAGTATTACATATCAGACAACAGAGGCACATCCAAGTGCAGAAGATATGGCAGACACTATTTTTAAATTACAAAAACGTGTGGAAACTTATAGTACAGAGGCCGCTGTATACCAGGAAGGGGAAAACAGAATTAATATTGAAATTCCAGGTGTTACAGATGCCAATGAAATTCTGGAAGAATTGGGTAAGCCAGGTTCCCTTTCCATTCAGACAGAAGAGGGAGAAGTGGTATTATCCGGTACAGATATCAAGGATGCACAGCCACAAACCCAGCAGGATGAGATGGGAAATAAGGAAGTTGTAGTGGCTTTGACATTGACAGATGAGGCAACGGAAAGCTTTGCGGAATATACTTCAAACAATATTGGGAAAAGACTTCCTATCGTATATGATGGGGAAGTAATTAGTAATCCGGCAATCCAGAGCGCCATTACTGGAGGTTCCTGTGTTATTAATGGTATGGCGGATTATGAGGAAGCATCTGAACTTGCATCTATTATCCGTATTGGTGGATTAAAGCTTGAATTGGAAGAATTACGTTCCAACATTGTCAGTGCACAGCTTGGTGAAGAAGCTATTCCTACCAGTTTAAAGGCGGCAGCCATCGGATTTGCAATTATTTGTATTTTCATGATTATCTTCTACAAACTGCCAGGATTTGCTTCCTGTATTGCATTGACACTTTATGTGGGATTGATTCTGGGATTATTAAATGCATTCCAGATTACCTTAACCTTACCAGGTATCGCAGGTATTATATTGGGTGTAGGTATGGCGGTGGATGCCAACGTTATTATCTTTGCCCGAATCGGTGAAGAACTTTCTGCAGGGAAAAATGTTCGTTCGGCCATCAAATCCGGATTTGAAAAAGCATTGTCAGCCATCGTTGATGGTAATATTACAACCTTGATTGCGGCTGCAGTGCTTGCATTCATGGGAACAGGAACGGTAAAAGGATTTGCTTATACTTTGGCACTTGGTATTGTAGTTTCCATGTTTACTGCATTGGTCATTACAAAATATCTGGTAAATGCATTCTATGCCATCGGTGCACAGAATGAAAAGTTCTATGCAAAGGCGAAAAACAGAAAGACAATAAATTTCCTTGCAAAAAAGACAGTGTTCTTTGCAATTTCTATTATACTGATTGTTGGAGGATTTGTATTCTTAGGAGTGAATAAGTCAACAACAGGAAATGTATTAAATTTCAGTCTTGAGTTTATGGGTGGAACATCCACAAGCGTAACCTTCAAGGATGATATGTCCATTGCAGACCTTGATGCTAAGGTAAAACCTGTAATTGAAGAGATTACAAATGACGCAAATATTCAGGCACAGAAGGTTACCAATACAAATCAGGTGGTATTTAAGACAAGAACACTTAGCTTAGATGAAAGAGAAGCTTTCAATGCGGCTATGGAAGAAAACTTTGATGTGGATGTGGATTTGATTACAACAGAGACCATCAGTTCCACTATCAGTTCTGAAATGCAAAGAGATGCTATTGTGTCCGTTCTTATTGCTACTGTATGTATGTTAATTTATATCTGGTTTAGATTTAAGGATATCCGTTTTGCCGGAAGTGCGGTACTTGCATTATTACATGACGTTTTGGTGGTACTTGCATTCTATGCAGCAGCTAAGGTATCTGTAGGTAATACATTTATTGCATGTATGCTTACCATTGTAGGTTACTCTATCAATGCTACCATCGTTATCTTTGACCGTGTAAGAGAAAACATGGCTGAAATGAAGAAGGCAGACCTGGATGAAGTGGTGAACACAAGTATCACTCAGACTTTGACAAGAAGTATTTATACATCTTTCACAACTTTCGTAATGGTAGCGGCGTTATATATTTTAGGTGTAAGTTCCATCCGCGAATTTGCTCTTCCATTAATCGTTGGTATTGTGTGTGGAGCATATTCTTCTGTATGTATTACAGGTGCTTTATGGAGAGTTATGAAAAAAATAGAGTAGTGGTTGTGAACAGATATCAATAACCATTATAGTTTCTTGGACCGTAGGTTTGGAAAAACCTACGGTTTTTTTGATAGGTGAGCTAGGGGGGCCAGGAAACAGGGTACCCTGGCTCCGTGCAGTAACGAGAATTAGGGGTGTCCACAAAATTTGTTGATAAAAATGTGGACAAATCAAGAGAAATCGTAGTAAAATTTTGAGACAACAAAAAAAGACAAAATCTATATAGTTATCCACAGAAAATGTGGATAAACTGTGGAGAAATTTGTGTAATTCCTGTGAATTGAGTGTGAAAGTGTGTGAAATAATGCAAAGTCAGAGGGAAAGTGTTATTCACAGTATGGATAGGATAGTTGGTTCAGGGAATAGAAGATTGTGGATATATATGTTGGGAAAGGATAACATATGAAGAAGAAATGGATGGTTGCTGCGAAGCGTGCAGATTTTAAAAAGATAGGTGAGATTTACGGCATAGACCAGGTGATTGCCAGAATCATTAGAAATCGGGATGTAATAGAAAAAGAAGAATTGGATATGTATTTAAGAGGGGAAGAAAAGGATCTTTATTCTCCTTATCTGTTGAAAGATATGGAGAAAGCCGTAGAGATTCTTAAAGAAAAAATCGGTGAAGAAAAATCTATTCGTATCATTGGGGATTATGATATCGATGGAGTGTGCTCTACTTATATTTTGTATACAGGATTAAAACGCTGTGGGGGGAAGGTGGATTTTGAGATACCGGACAGAATCAAAGATGGTTATGGTGTAAATGAGCAATTGGTGCAGGAAGCCGTGGAGGCGGGGATTGATACCATCTTAACCTGTGATAATGGAATTGCTGCGGCGAAAGAGTTGAAGTTTGCAAAAGATACAGGAATGACTGTGATTGTCACAGATCATCATGAGGTGCCTTATACAGAGGAGCAGGGAGGAAGAAATCATATCCTACCTCAGGTGGATGCTATTATCAATCACAAGCAGCCGGATTGTAATTATCCCTTTAAAGAGTTATGTGGAGCGGCAGTGGCGTATAAAGTTGTGATAGCATTATATGAGGCGTTTCAGATTCCGAAACAGGAATTAAAAGAACTGCTCAGCTTTGCCGGCTTTGCTACGGTAGGAGATGTGATGATTCTTCAGGGAGAAAACCGGATTTTTGTAAAAGAGGCATTGAAGGAGTTAGAGCATACCACCAATGTTGGAATGGAAAGTCTGATGGAAGTATGCGATTTGAAAGGGAAAAAACTTACCGCATACCATATCGGCTTTGTTTTGGGACCGTGTATGAATGCCAGTGGAAGGCTGGACACTGCAAAGAAGGCATTATCCTTGCTGTGTGAGAAGGATAAACTTTCTGCCCAGGCTTTGGCAAAAGAATTAAAAATGTTAAATGACAGTCGAAAAGAACTGACAGACCAGGGGGTAAAGACAGCTATTGACATGGTGGAAAAGAAAGGGCTTTACAAAGACCGGGTACTGGTGATATATTTGCCGGATTGTCACGAAAGCATTGCCGGAATTATTGCAGGAAGAATCCGGGAGAAATATTATAAGCCCGTGTTTGTGCTGACAAGGGCAAAAGAAGGTGTCAAAGGATCAGGTCGGTCCATTGAAAGCTATTCCATGTATGATGAAATGACAAAGGTAAAGGATGTGTTTACCAAATTTGGGGGACACCCTATGGCAGCAGGGTTGTCCTTAGCCGAAGATAAGGTGGAGGAATTTCGAAAGAGAATCAATGAAAACTGTGGGCTTACCCAGGAGGATTTGACAGAACAGATTGTGATTGATGTGCCAATGCCCCTGGACTATATCAATGAAGACTTTATAGAGCAACTTGATATTTTAGAGCCTTTTGGAAAGGGGAATGAAAAGCCGGTGTTTGCAGATAAAAATATAGGCATTGTTTCCATGGCACGTATCGGCAAGAATAAAGATATGTTAAAACTTCGTCTGAAAAATGAACATGGATGTACGATGGAATCTACCATGTTCCGCAATTGCGATGATTTTGAAGAATTCTTAAATGAACGTTTTTCGGAAGGGGAAGTGGAAAAAGCATTTCGTGGAATGCCAAACAATATTTCTATTGCCATAACTTATTATCCAAGTATCAATGAGTTTCGGGGAAATCGAAGTTTACAGGTGAATATTACCGGGTATCAATAAGGTGAGGTTTGCAGGCGCCAAATGCAATTTATTGCATTTGTGTGCATAAATTGTTGCTGGAGCCAGGTACGAGTGAACAGTAATTCAGCAGTAAATGCTGGGACCTGTACGGAATAGATACCTTATTTCAGTGTTCAAAGCAACAGAACAAATATCCTTATATTCCCCAAAATAAAGAGCACGTTCCCTTACCTGTCCGGTATGAAAACGTGCTCTTTGAATAGTCACAATTCTTTTATTTTCCGCTAATCGTAATATTTTCTCCTTCTTCATTTTGTCCTATGATTTGTCTTTTTGAGAAATCTAATGTAAGGCATTGTTCCATGCTTTCTTCCTTCCTTATATCATATCCATCCAGTATAATCATCTGTTGTTCATCATCCATAGTTACATATTCTGTATCAAACCTCTCATAAAACTCTTTGGCTGCTTTATAATCATAGGCATCGAATAAAACA
>CACXGE010000064.1 GCA_902767135.1 uncultured Lachnospiraceae bacterium
GTTCGAAGAACTTTTAGATACCATAGGGAAGAAGTTCAAGGATTCAGCTAAATTCTTTAAAAATGCTAAAATGGGTATCTCTTTTAAAGGAAGGGAATTGACAGACGAGCAGGAAAAAGCTATTCTAAATATTATTTCTGAAAATTCTCAGCTTAACATTGTGTGCGTGGTTCAGAAGGACTCCTTTGAAGAGAAAGTCTTTAAAGAGGCAGTAGAAAAAAAAGAAGAGGAAAAGCTTCGTCTTGAGGCAGAAGCGGTATTACAGGCAAAAGACGGAAAGTTTTATAAGGGCACATTGCGTTCCGGACAAGTATTTGAAGCGGACAGTAGTGTGGTGATTCTTGGAGATGTAAATCCGGGAGCCAGTGTGATTTCTACTGGGAATATTGTTGTATTAGGTGCATTAAAGGGTTATGCTTATGCAGGTGGCAGTGGAAATGACAGTGCCTTTGTTGTTGCGTTGGAAATGAACCCTATGCAAATAAAAATAGGTGATAAGATAGCACGTTCTTCAGATGAAAAGACCTTTTTCAAGAGAAAAAAGAAAGTGTCCCTAGAGCCTAAAATCGCATTTGTTGAGGATGGAAATATCTATATAGAAACCATCAGCAGAGATGTGTTAAATGATATTAATTTAAAAGTTTAATTTGGAGGAACGAAAAAATGAGCGAAGTTATCGTTATTACATCCGGAAAGGGTGGAGTTGGTAAAACTACAACCACAGCCAATGTGGGAACCGGTTTGGCAAAGCTGGACAAGAAAGTGGTATTGATTGACACAGATATCGGATTGCGTAATCTTGATGTAGTTATGGGATTGGAAAACCGTATTGTATACAATCTTGTTGATGTTGTGGAAGGAAATTGTCGTATTAAACAGGCCTTAATAAAGGACAAACGTTATCCAAATCTTTATTTATTACCTTCTGCACAGACCAAGGATAAAACATCGGTGACTCCAGAACAGATGAAGAAACTAACCGATGAGTTGCGGGAAGAGTTTGACTACATACTGCTTGACTGTCCTGCTGGTATAGAGCAAGGATTCAAAAATGCTATAGCAGGAGCTGACAGGGCATTGGTAGTGACAACTCCTGAAGTCTCAGCCATCCGTGATGCTGACAGAATTATTGGCTTGCTGGAAGCCAATGAACTAAAACGTACGGATTTAATTGTAAACAGAATTCGCATGGATATGGTAAAACGTGGTGATATGATGTCCATTGAAGATGTTGTGGACATATTAGCAGTTAACTTAATTGGAGCAGTACCGGATGATGAACAGATTGTTATTTCAACAAATCAGGGTGATCCGTTGGTAGGTTCCGATGCATTGGCAGGAAGGGCATATATGAATATTTGTAAACGTATTCAGGGAGAAGAGGTTCCTTTACTTGATTTAGATACGGGAAACGGATTCTTCGCGAAGCTTTCCTCATTATTTAAGAAAAATTAGTACTGAGGAGGATTACCATGGGATTGATGGATTTTTTTAAGAAAAAAAATTCTGGTGAAGTTGCCAAGGATAGATTGAAATTATTGCTTATTTCAGATCGGGCAAATTGCTCACCAGAAATTATGGAAATGATAAAAAATGATATTATTAAGGTCATTTCGAAGTATATGGAAATTGACGCAGAAGGCTTGGATATTCAGATTACGCAGACAGAATCTGATGCAAGTAATGGTAATGTGCCAGCCCTGTGTGCTAATATTCCAATTAAGGACTTAAAGCAAGCAAATAAAGATGTTTAGTCTGGAAAATAGAATCTGAGGGAATGCTATGTTAAAAAAATATGAGTTGAAACATTATAAATTTCATTTGATTCTGCTATTGATTACGTTGACTACCATTGGAGTTCTTGTGGTAGGAAGCGCATTACAAACGGTGCAATTGAAGCAGTTTCTAGGTATGATACTGGGAATTGTGGCAATGATAGTGGTTTCATTATTGGATTATTCATATATTTTAAGATTTTATTGGATAATGTATGCGGTTTCTGTTATACTTTTACTAGCGGTACAATTATTTGGTGTAAATGTAAATGGTTCACAGAGATGGCTGGATATAGGTTACCAGTTTCAGCCCTCTGAACTTTGCAAAATTTTGCTTATTTTGTTTTTTGCCAGATATTTTCAACTTCATAAAGAACATTTAAACACGTTTCGCTCACTATGCATCACGGCAATATTAATGCTGGTGCCCATAATTTTGATTAAAAAACAGCCTGACTTGTCTACAACTTTAACGGTGACCTTTATTTTCTGTGCCATGTTGTATGTTTCGGGACTGAGTTATAAACTGATTGGTACGGTACTGGCTATCGTAGTTCCCTTTATGATTGTTTTTCTGTCCATTGTGATTCAACCAGATCAAAAATTATTGGAAAGCTATCAGAGAGACCGTATTATGGCGTGGTTAGACCCAGAAGAATATGCAGACAGCACTGGCTACCAGCAGACGAATGCCAAGATGGCAATTGGATCCGGACAGTTGTATGGAAAAGGGTTGAACAATGATAGTGTTGATTCTGTAAAAAATGGTAATTTTATCGCTGAGCCCGAGACTGACTTTATCTTTGCTGTTGTGGGTGAAGAATTAGGATTTGTTGGAAGTGTGGTAATCATCGGACTCATCGGACTCATTGTCTTTTGCTGTATTACCATAGGTGCTCGAGCGAAGGACCTTTCAGGAACGCTTATATGTGTAGGTATGGCATCCCTGATAGGTTTTCAGAGCTTTGTCAATATTGGTGTGGCAACCAGTGTGTTGCCAAACACTGGTATACCGCTTCCGTTCGTAAGTTATGGTTTGACTTCTTTGGTCAGCCTTTATTTGGGAATGGGATTTGTACTTAACGTTGGCTTACAGCCGAAAAAATACTAAAAAGGGGGTTCGCAAATGAACATCGGACTAATAGCACATGACTCAAAGAAAAAATTAATGCAGAATTTTTGTATTGCATACCGTGGTATTTTAAGCAAAAATGAATTGTATGCCACTGGTACTACAGGAAGACTTATTGAAGAGGTTACAAATTTAAATGTCCACAAGTATTTAGCTGGACATTTAGGAGGAGAGCAGCAGTTAGGAGCTCAGATTGAACACAATCAGATTGATTTGCTCATTTTTTTGAGAGATCCATTAGCACCTAAGCATCATGATCCGGATGTAAACAATGTATTCCGGTTGTGCGATATGCATAATATTCCTTTAGCTACCAATCTGGCTTCTGCGGAATTGCTTATTAAATCATTAGACAGAGGAGATCTTGAATGGCGTGAAATGTATAAGTAAACGGTTGTCTGGAATTTCAATTTTACTTATTATGGTGCTTGCATTCACCGGCTGTCAGGCAACAAACATTTCCCAACCTTATCAGACCGATAATCTCACATCAGTCTACAGTGTTATGGAAGGGGAAACTGCTGGATTTAGTCAATCTTTTGCCAGTGATTTATGTGTAATCAACGGTGATAAAACGGATTTAAAAATAGATATGACAGGCAGTGAAAGTGCGGGACTTTTCGATTTGAACAATAGGCAGGTATTGTACGGAATTAACGTACACAAGCAAGTGAATCCGGCCAGTCTTACGAAGGTGATGACAGCATTGCTGGCATTAGAAAATTGTAAATTGGACGATGTGATTACAGCCACTGCAGACGTGGAAGTTCAGGAACCAGGTGCCCAGTTATGTGGTTTGAAAGAAGGAGATACCTTAACTGTGGATCAGGCATTGTATGCTTTGTTAATCTACTCGGGAAATGATGTGGCAGTTGCTATTGCAGACCATGTGGCAGGGAGTGTAGAGAAGTTTGCGGACATGATGAATGAAAGAGCTATTGCACTGGGTGCCACCAATAGTCATTTTTCCAATCCTCATGGTTTGACTGCCGCAGATCATTACACCACATCTTATGATTTGTATTTGATATTTAATGAAGCGAGAAAATGGGATAAATTTACAGAAATTATACATTCCACAGAGTATTCCACGGTATACAAGGACAAAGATGGAAACAACAAATATATGAATTTTAAAAGTACCAATTTACTTTTTGGCAGTGAATCAGAATATAAAGTACCAGACAATATTACGGTAATCGGTGGTAAGACAGGTACTACAGATGCAGCAGGCGCCTGCCTGATTCTTTTAAGTAATGATAGCGCAGGCAATCCGTATATTTCGGTAATCATGAAGTCGGACAATAAAAACGTGTTATACACAAATATGATTCACTTATTAGAAGGTGTGTAACAGATGCGAAAGTGTTTGTGAACAGTAACAGGATATCATGAGAAAAGACAACGATTTTCGAGCTGATGGAAATCGTTGTCTTTCTTTTTGAAAGATGTTGTCTAGGCTTTGCCAAGTGCGGTAATGCGACCAAATACGCTGAGCATATACAGACCGCATATACCGACAATACCATAAATGATACGACTCAACCATGACATGTTGCCAAAAAGCCAGGCAACCAGGTCAAAACCAAAGAAACCGATGAGTCCCCAATTGACAGCGCCAATGATTACCAGTGTAAGTACAAAATAATCAATACATCTAGAATCCATAGATATCTCCTTTCTCGTGAAAACCTTTTGGTATTCACAGTTATAGTTTGAACTAATTTTTGAGTTTTATACCAATTTTTATAAATAGATTTATTGTAACTTGCAATTTCTGTCGAAAATTTTAAGAATCTAATTTCATGTATGGGTTTGACTTATGCAGGTAATTATTCTATAATTAACGATAGTGATTTAAACTTAGTAAGGAGGGGTTTTGTGGAGCAGGAAATCTATAGAGTTTACTCTTCATATCTAAAAGAGAAATATGGGGAAAAAGTATATAAACTTCCAGTGAACCTGCCTGTTACCTGCCCCAATAAAGAAAATGGCTTCGGCTGTAGCTTCTGCTCTGACAGTGGAACTGGTTTTGAGGCAATGAGTCAGTCCGTCAGTGTAACTACACAGCTTGAAGAAACACGGGAAAAAATAGAGAAAAGATATGGGGCTCATAAGTTTATAGCGTATTTTCAAAATTATACAAATACTTATCTACCGATAAACCAGTTTGAACAGTATGTAAATGAGGCGGCAAAGGTAAAAGATATTGTTGAAATCAGTGTTTCCACCAGACCCGATTGTATTCATGAGGCGTACTTAAGGGTTTTGGAAAAGGTGAAAAAGAGCTCTTCTATCAATATAACCATAGAATTAGGTCTGCAGACAGCAAATTATCACACGCTAAGCAAGCTTTTCCGTGGGCATGGTCTAGCTGAATTTCTTGGTGCCGTACAACTCATTTCAAACTATGGATTTGAGCTTTGTGTCCATATTATTCCAAATCTACCTTATGATACCATGGAAGATGTGGTTGAGACAGCAAAAATTATATCAGTGTTGCCTGTCAGTCAGGTGAAACTGCATTCCTTATATATTGCCAAAGGCACAATTATGGCAGAACAGTATGAAAACGGAGAACTAGAGATTTGTAGCAAACAGGAGTATTTTGAACGTTTGGCACATTTCTTAATGTATTTGAGAAAAGATATGGTAATTGAGCGCTTGTTTAGCAGAATCCCAGAACAGGATTCTCTTTTTTCCAACTGGGGAGAAAGCTGGTGGAAATGCCAGGATGAATTTTTACAGTATATGAAGGAACATGATTTTTATCAGGGAAAGCTACACTACAAAACAGGACAGCTTTTGATAGATAAAGGGTATGTGTAAAATAATGCCCGAACAGATACAAATATTTTAGTGCTTAGAACAGATATATAGAACAGTTAGGAGGATGTCACTTGGCTCAACAGCGAAGAGGTTCTTATCGGACGAATTCCAGACAATTGAATAGAGGAGGCAACTATCGTTCCAGTCAAGAACGTATGCAGAATGCCAGGGGAAGGAACCAACAATATGGCACCAGAAATGATAGGGACATCAGAAGCAGTTATGGTAACAATGAGGGCGAATTCATATCCAGAAGCGGAAGGGTTTATGGAAATTCTGGAAGTGAAATGACCAGGAGAAATGATAGAAATAGAAATGGAAATGGAAATAGAAATAGAAATAGAGATAGAGATAGAGATAGAAGGGAAACACAGAATTCCAGAGGAAACCAAAGAGTTTCCCAGAAAACACAGAGACAACAGAGACCACAAAGGAAGAAGAAACCCCAACGTATTGTAAAATACAAAAAACCCATGAATTTCAATTTGGGGATGTTGGTGTTTGGAATGATTGCTATCTATGTATGTGCATATATTTTTATGTACACCCAGAAGGAGCATGTGGTGATTTATGAGGTAAAAAAGGGGAGCCTGGCAAAGAATAACAGTTACACAGGGTTGATATTAAGAGAGGAAACCATTGTGAACAGTAGCTCGGCAGGATATGTCAATTATTTTGCCAGAGAAGGGGAAAAAGCAGGGGCCAATACGCTGGTGTACACTATCGATGAAAATGGAACACTCTCCTCAGCGGTTGCAGAATCAGGGGCAGAGGTGGCAACTCCAAGCAAGGATGAACTTCAAAACTTGAGAAATGATATTATGAATTTTAGTTCCAGCTTTAAAATGCAGGATTTTTCTGATGTTTACAATTTCAAGTATGCATTTGACAGTTCGGTTTTAAAGGTTGTGGGGCTGTCGGTGTTAAACAGTATCGAGTCTTATTCCCAGACACAGGGAACGGCTTTTGAACGGGGAACAGCACCAACTTCAGGTATCGTAGAGTATTATACAGACGGATTTGAGAAAACTACAGTAGATAACTTTACGGAGAAGATGTTTGATAAATCTTCTTATAAAAAAAATATAATAAAAAATAATGATTTAGTGGATGCAGGGGAACCAGTTTACAAATTGTTGACAGATGAAAAATGGAAGATAGTGATTCCGCTGGACAAAGATACTGCCAAAGATTTGGAGGAGAAATCCAGTATAAATATAGTATTTAAGCGAAATGGACAGAAAGCCAAAGCTGGGTTGTCAATGGTTGAAAAAGATGGAAATTCCTATGGTATGCTGTCTATGAAAAAGTCCCTTCTCAGTTTTGCGTCTGACAGATATGTGGATGTAGAGCTTGCAATTAGCGAGGAGGAAGGGTTGAAAATTCCAGTAAGATCTGTGGTAGAAAAAGAGTTTTACCTGATTCCGGAGGAATATGCAAAGGTGAATTCAGATACGAAAGAAGTTGTATTCTTAAAAGAAACCACCAAGGAGGATGGCACATTGAGCACTGTAGAGGTGGCAGCAGATATTTACAGTCTCACAGATGGAGAGTATTATGTATCTACCGACCAGTTTGAAAGCGGACAATACATATTAAAGGCGGATTCATCGGATAAATATGCTATTGGAAAAAAAGCATCTTTAACCGGTGTGTATAATATAAATAAAGGATTTGCAGATTTTAAGGAAATTACAAAACTGTATGAAAATAAAGAGTATTGTATTGTTCAAGCTAATAGTACCTACGGTTTAGCAGTTTATGATCATATAGTACTTGATGCAAATGCAGTGAAAGACGATCAGATTATTTATTAGGAGGCAGTTATGATAAAGGAAAATCTGGCATTAGTTCAGGAAAATATTGAGAAGGCATGTAGGCGTGCAGGTCGTGATCCAAAAGAAGTGACATTGATCACAGTAAGTAAAACCAATCCGGTAGTCCGATTAAAAGAAGCTATGGATTGTGGAGTGACTGTGTTTGGTGAAAATAAGGTACAGGAAATGTTGGAAAAACAGGAGGAACTCCCTGACACATTACAATGGCATATGATAGGTCACTTGCAGCGAAACAAGGTAAAATATCTCATGGGAAAGGTTGCATTGATTCATTCCGTGGATTCCCTAAGATTGGCAGAAGAGATTAATAAGGAAGCTGCAAAACAGGGAACAGAGGAAGATATCTTAATAGAAATCAATGTTGCACAGGAGGAAAGCAAGTTTGGAATCAGCATAACAGAAGCAATTGAATTGGTAGAAAGTATTGCAAAACTGCCTCATGTTCATATCAAAGGGTTGATGACCATTGCCCCATTTGTAGATGATCCGGAAGAAAATAGAGGAATTTTTGCGGCATTAAAAAAATTATCTGTTGACATTGCAGAGAAAAACATTGATAATGTTAATATGCATGTTTTGTCAATGGGTATGACAAATGATTATCAGGTAGCCATTGAAGAGGGGGCAACCATGGTACGGGTGGGAACCGGTATTTTTGGTAGAAGAACTTATACCAGCTAGAAAAGTGCAGCAGATAATGAATGTAAGGAGAAAAGAGAATGGGTGCGATTAATAAAATCTTAAATATGATGAAAATGACAGAGGATATGGATGAAGAATATGATGATATAGATGATGGTTATTACGAAGAAGATTACGAGGAAGAGCCAAAGCCAAAGAAAAAGCTGTTTACTCCCAAACAAAAGCAGGAGGAGTATTATGATGATGAGATGTATAATCCAAGGCCATCAAAGGTAACACCTATGAGACAGCCGGCAAGACGTGGAGGTAGTGGAATGGAAGTTGTTGTAATTAAACCTACATCAGTAGAGGATGCAAAAGAGATTACCGAAACTTTACTCAGCAATCGTGCAGTGGTATTAAATCTGGAAGGACTGGATATGGAATTGGCACAGCGTATTGTAGATTTCACCTCAGGTTCTACATATGCCATTGACGGCAACCTGCAGAAGATATCTAACTATATCTTTATCATCACACCGCCAAGCGTAGATATTTCCGGAGATTTTCAGGATATTTTAAGTGGCGCTATTGATTTGCCTTCTATTCAGCCGGATCTTTAAAAAGCCTATGAATAAAGAAGAACAAATACGTAACAGACATTTTCATGATTTGGCAAACCGTGCTTACAATCGCGGTGTACCAATTTTTAGTGAATTTTTAACTTTAAACGAAGTAAGTATCTTAAAAACCATAGAGAAGGAGCTGAGCTATGTAAAAGTTCAGCTTTGGGGTGGCTATGAGGAAGCAGAGCGTCAGATTGCAGCATTTGTACCTGATGCTTTTTTTCCTACCCAGGATATGTATCCTATTTCAATCTTAAAGATTTCACCGTTAAATGTCAAATTCTCTGAGCAACTGACTCACAGAGATTATTTGGGAGCAATCTTAAATTTGGGTATTCAACGTGGAAAGGTGGGAGATATTCTGGTAAATGACAAGGAAACATACCTTTTTGTTTCGTCTTCTATGGTGGACTTATTCACTATGGAGTTGACCAGAGTAAAGCATACCACAGTAAAGACAGAACCGGTAACGGAGGCGGTGAGAATTACGCCCAAATTCCAGCATATGGAAGGCAGTGTGAGCTCAGAGAGAATTGATGCCATATTGTCTCTGGCGTTTCAAACATCGAGAAGTTCCATTGCTCCTCTGATTGCCAGTGAAAAGGTTTTTGTCAATGGAAAAATAACGCTGTCAAACAGTCAGATATTAAAACCAGGCGATATTATTTCCGCCAGAGGATATGGGAAATTCATATATCGAGGATTTATTTCAAATACAAAGAAAGGTCGTATGTTTGTGGCATTGGACAGATATGCGTAAAGGAGGAAGGTTATGTCAAAGAGAATTACAGTACATCAGGAGAATGTGGCAATCTATGATATTGTTCTGGAAAAAAATTACTCTTTACTTGCAAAAGAAGTAGAGAATATAGGTGCAAAAGGAAAAAAATTATGCATTGTAACGGACAGTAATGTGGGGCCTTTATACTGTGAACAGGTAAAAGCTGAATTGGAAAAGGTAGCGGGTAAGGTTACAGTTTTTGAATTCCCGGCAGGAGAGGAAAGCAAAACTCTGGATACCGTAAAAAAACTATACACTCACTTAATTGAAGAACATTTTGAGAGAAAAGATATGTTGGTGGCATTAGGTGGTGGAGTGACAGGAGATATGACAGGTTTTGCAGCCGCAACCTATTTAAGAGGGATTGATTTTATACAGATTCCCACTTCCCTGTTAGCACAGGTGGACTCCAGCATTGGTGGAAAGACGGGAGTGGATTTTGACCAGTACAAGAATATGGTGGGAGCATTTCATATGCCCAAGCTGGTGTACATGAATTTATCAGCGTTAAAGACACTTCCAGCTGAGCAGTTTGCCTCCGGTATGGCAGAGGTATTAAAGTCAGGTTTGATTAAAGATGGAGCGTATTATGAGTGGACCATCAATAGTTTATGTGAAATTCAGGAGCAGGAAATCTCTACTTTAGAAAAACTGGTAGAAGGAAGCTGTAATATCAAACGTATTGTGGTGGAGAAAGATCCAAAAGAACAGGGCGAGAGAGCACTTTTGAATTTGGGACACACCATAGGACATGCTATAGAAAAATTGATGGAATTTAAATTGCTTCATGGTCAGTGCGTGGCACTGGGAACCATTGCTGCGGCCCATATTTCATGGAAACGGGAACTATTGACAACAGAGGAATTTTTTGAAATACGTGATATGATGGTAGGTTTTGATTTGCCTATCAGTATGGAAGGTTTGGATCCATCTGATGTGATTGCTACCACAAAGCTTGACAAAAAGATGGAAAATGGAAGTGTGAAATTTATCCTGTTAAATTCTATCGGAAAAGCATTTATCGCAAAAGATGTAACCGAGGAGGAGATGACAAATGCTATTAATTTCCTGCTTATGGCGGATCAGGAGGACTAAATGAATCATGAAAATTCTACAGTAAACCAAAAGACAAAAAGAAGGTATGGTATATTTGCTGTTTTTGGGGTTATTGTTTTGACAGTCATTGACCAGATAACTAAGTTTCTGGCAGTGAAATATTTGACAGATGCTCCCTATGAGTTGATTCCGGGAGTGTTTGAATTACACTATTTAGAAAATAGGGGAACTGCTTTTGGAATGATGCAGGGAAAACAGATGCTATTGTTGATGGTAACCATCCTGGTGCTAATTTTGGCTTTGGTGTATTTTATCAAACTACCATGGACAAGACAAGTGAATTTTCTAAGAGTTCTGGCGGTGTTTGTGATTGCCGGAGGAATTGGAAATATGATTGACCGTGTTCGGGTGCATTATGTCATAGATTTTTTATATCTAAAGATAATCAACTTTCCGATTTTCAATATAGCAGATATTTATGTAACTTGCAGTATCGTCATAATCTGTATTTATGTTATGTTTTTTTTATCCGAAAAGGATATGAATGCTTTTCGTCTTTTTGGCAACAATAAAAAGACAAAGAATGAATAGGTTGATGTTTACTGTAACAGAGGAGGAGAGCGGAGAACGTCTGGATAAATATCTTGCGGGATTGATGCCAGAAGTTTCCCGTTCTTTTTTACAAAAACTGCTAAAGCAGGGTCAGGTTACAGTAAACGATAAAAATGTAAAAGCCAATTACAACATAAGGGAAAAGGATGTAATTTATCTGAATGTTCCTGAGGCAGTGGAACCGGAGATATTACCGGAAAATATTCCGCTGGATATCCTATATGAGGATAAGGATGTTCTCGTGGTAAATAAACCAAAAGATATGGTGGTACATCCGGCACCGGGACATTACACCGGCACCCTGGTAAATGCTATTATGTATCACTGTAAAGACAACCTGTCGGGAATCAATGGAGTGTTACGGCCAGGGATAGTGCACCGAATTGATAAAGATACCACGGGCTCTTTAATTATCTGTAAAAATGATATTGCACATAATAGTTTATCAGAACAATTAAAAAAACATAGTATTACCCGTAAGTATGTGGCAATGGTACATGGGGTGTTAAAGGAAGATTCCGGGACCATAGAAGGGCCGATAGGAAGAAATCCAAATGACAGATTAAAAATGGCAATAAACTATCAGAATGGAAAAGATGCGATAACACATTATCGTGTGTTAAAGCGTTTTGATAAATTTACTTTTGTAGAGTGTGTACTAGAGACAGGAAGAACCCACCAGATTCGGGTTCATATGGCAAGCATTCATCATCCATTACTGGGAGATGAACTGTATGGACCGGCAAAATGCCCCTATAAGTTACAGGGACAGACATTGCACGCCCAGACTTTAGGGTTTGTACATCCGGTAAGTAAGGAGTATATTGAAGTAAATGCTCCCTTGCCTGAATACTTTCAGCAACTCTTAGACAAATTATAAGGACAACAAAAGGAGAGATGCATATGAATATTTTTGACATTTTAGGTCCCGTTATGGTAGGACCATCCAGTTCACATACGGCAGGTGCTGTTCGGATTGGTTTTGTTAGTAGAACCTTATTGGGAGAGAAACCTGTAAAAGCCAGGATACTCTTGGCAGGCTCTTTTGCAGATACTGGGAAAGGCCATGGTACTGACAAAGCAATTATTGCAGGGTTATTGGGGATGGATACAGATGATATCAATATTCCAGATGTATTTGACATAGCCCAAAAGCAAAATTTTAAGTATGAATTTGGAACCATACAACTTCCTCAGGCACATCCCAATACAGCGGTTATCAACCTATGGGGGAAATCTGGAAAAGAACTAAATATTCAGGCAAGTTCTCTGGGAGGCGGACGCATCATGGTAGATAAGATTGATGGAATTGATGTGAATTTCACAGGGGAATATCCTACCTTAATTGTACACAATCAGGATCAGCCAGGACACGTGGCAGAGGTGACTTCAATGTTATCCCACAAATCGGTTAACATTGCAAATATGCAGTTAAACAGAGATAAAAAGGGCGGCTATGCTGTTATGGTTTTGGAAACAGACCAGCCGATACCATCGGAGGCTATTTCCTGGTTAGCCCACTTGGAAGGAATCATTAAGGTAACCTATTATAATCCCACGGAGGTAAAGTGATATGTCATTTGGAGCAATAAAGGATATTATAGATTTATGCGAAAAGAACGAAAAGAATTTTTATCAGATTATCCTAGAGGATGACTGCAAAGAAAGGGATGTTACTAAGGAAGCATCACAGGAAAAAATGACCCAGCTTTTAGATGCCATGCTTTTAGCAGCCTTTAGCTACGATGCAGAACTTTTGTCTGCCAGTAAAATGGTGGGAGGAGATGGAGGAAGAATGGAGGCGTTTCGTCATGAGCAGAAGGGATATTGTGGAGATTATATTCAGGAAGTCATGGCTCATGCGTTGCAGATGGGAGAGTCAAATGCCTGTATGAAACGTATTGTGGCAGCTCCTACCGCAGGTTCTTGTGGTGTATTACCGGCAGTTTTGGTTCCACTGTTTCACAGACAGTTGATTGACCAGCAGGAAATGGTGGAGGCAATGTACGTGGCAGCGGGTATTGGACAGGTCATTGCCAGCAGAGCATTTATTGCAGGTGCAGCGGGTGGATGTCAGGCAGAAATCGGTTCAGCCTCCGCAATGGCAGCAGGGGCTTTGGTGTATTTGAAAAATGGAAGTGCGAAACAAATCGGGGATGCAGTTGCTATAGCCTTGAAGGGACTGCTGGGGTTAGCCTGTGATCCTGTAGCAGGTCTGGTGGAAGTCCCTTGTGTGAAAAGGAATGTAGTGGGAGCGTTGAATGCCTTAAGCAGTGCCGATATGGTTTTGGCGGGAATTAAAAGTGCGATACCTGTGGACGAGGTGATTGATGCTATGAAGGACATAGGAATGAAAATGGATGTATCCCTAAAAGAGACAGGAAAAGGGGGATTGGCAGCCACTCCCACCGGAAAAAAATTAAAAGATGACTTGGTTTGATTGAATTATTTGTTGGCTTGAAGTATAATACAAATAATAAGTAACTGTTCCGTACAGGGTTTTGAAGGTACAAAACAGATATTCTAAATGATATAATAAAAAGGGGGTATTCCTATGGCAGTGAATACAATTGTAACAATCGGGCGTGAATTTGGCAGTGGTGGAAAAGAGGTTGGTGAAAAGCTGGCAGCAAAGCTTGGAGTCAAGTGTTATGATAAGGAGTTGCTTACCAGAGCAGCAAAGGAAAGTGGTATTTGTCAGGATATCATTGAAGTGCATGATGAAAAACCTACGAAAAGTTTTCTGTACTCGTTGGTTATGGATACATACTCTATGGGTTATATGTCCAATCCGTATATGGATATGCCCCTGGATCAAAAGGTATTTTTAGCACAGTTTGATGCAATTCGAAAGATAGCATCCGAGGGACCATGCGTTATGGTGGGAAGATGTGCAGATTATGCGCTAAGCGAGTGGTCTGATGTGTTAAATGTTTTTATCCAGGCGCCTATAGAAGACAGAATAAAACGTATTTGTCAAAAACAGAATCTTAGTGAGGAAAAAGCCAAGGATTTGATTGTGAAAACAGACAAGAAAAGGGCAAGCTATTACAACTTTTATTCCAACAAAAAGTGGGGAATGTCCCAAAGCTATGATATCTGTATCAATAGTTCTGTATTGGGAATAGATGGGACCGTAGCATTGCTGGAGAGCATGGTACAGGCAAAGGACAGTAAACTGTTAGTTACTGTACAGACGCAAGCTTAACACTTGCTGTTAAGCTATGCGCCAAGAATGATATTGTGCGAAATTTCAGCCCCATGCATCGTA
>CACXGE010000065.1 GCA_902767135.1 uncultured Lachnospiraceae bacterium
AAAGACTTCAGGCTACGGATTTTGGCCATTTGGAATGCGAAGCATGGCCAAAATCGGTTACTGTGCACACAATGTGTGTACAGTAACTGAAAAAAAGATGGCTTACAGCCATCTTTTTCACCATAGTTGCCTAAAATTCAAATTTCTTTTCAAAATATGATTTCAAATCTTCAATTTTGATTCTCTCCTGCTCCATAGTGTCTCTATCACGAACTGTGACACATCCATCTGTCTCAGAATCAAAATCATAGGTTACACAGAAAGGAGTTCCGATTTCATCCTGTCTTCTATAACGCTTTCCAATATTTCCTCTGTCATCAAATTCGCAGTTATACGTCTTGGAAAGTTCTGCATAAATCTTTTCTGCACCCTCATTTAACTTCTTTGACAACGGAAGAATACCAATCTTAACCGGGGCAATTGCAGGATGGAAATGCATTACCGTACGCATATCTCCACCTTCCAATTCCTCTTCATCGTAAGCACTGCAAAGGAATGCAAGCACCATTCTGTCTGCACCCAAAGATGGCTCAATAACATATGGAATATATTTCTCCTTCTTTTCATCATCAAAGTATGTCATATCCTCTCCTGAGGTATTCTGATGCTGGGTTAAATCATAGTCTGTTCGGTCTGCCACTCCCCATAATTCTCCCCATCCAAACGGGAACAAGAATTCAATATCTGAGGTTGCTTTACTGTAGAAACATAATTCTTCTGCCTCATGGTCACGAACTCTCATCTCATCTTCTTTGATTCCAAGACTCTTTAGCCAGTTGACACAGGTGCTTCTCCAGTAGTTAAACCATTCCAAATCAGTTCCAGGTTCACAGAAAAATTCTAACTCCATCTGTTCAAACTCTCTTGTACGGAAGGTAAAGTTACCTGGTGTAATTTCGTTACGGAAAGACTTTCCAATCTGTCCAATTCCAAATGGGATTTTTTTTCTGGAAGTTCTCTGAACATTTTTGAAGTTTACAAAGATACCCTGAGCTGTTTCCGGTCTTAAATATACGGTATTCTTTGCATCTTCTGTAACCCCCTGGAATGTCTTGAACATAAGATTAAACTGGCGAATATCCGTAAAGTTATGTTTTCCACAGCTTGGACATGGAATCTGATGTTCTTCTACAAAATCCTTCATCTGCTCCTGACTCCAGGCATCTACAGAGCCAGTCAGTTCAATGTCATTTTCTGCACAGAATTCTTCAATCATCTTATCTGCTCTAAATCTTTCATGACATTCTTTACAATCCATCAACGGATCGGAGAAACCGCCCAAATGTCCTGATGCCACCCATGTCTGTGGGTTCATTAAGATTGCACAGTCCAAGCCCACGTTGTATGGATTCTCTTGAATGAACTTCTTCCACCAGGCCTTTTTTACATTATTTTTTAACTCTACCCCTAAATTACCATAGTCCCAGGTGTTTGCCAATCCACCATAAATCTCAGAACCCGGATATACGAACCCTCTTGATTTACACAACGCTACAATTTTATCTAATGTTTTTTCCATTTACATCTATCCTCCAATTTTTATTTATAAACGTATCTGTTCAGAACCACGAAACAGATGCGTTAAATCGTGCAATACTTAGGCATGCAAAATTGCCCGATTTTTGTGAAATCTACGTTTTCTCACGGTGTCAGCAGTAAATGCTGAGGCCTGTACTGAACAGCTACTTATAAACTATATACGCCAGTTCTTCCGCTGAGTTGTCTGAATTTTTCAGCTTCACGGCTGCTGTCTGCTTTCCGGTTACTTCCACATTATCTGTAACCGCCACAATATCACTGGGCACAGACACATTCATATTTTCTGATACCACAACAACTTTGGAGCTTTCCGGCACCACTGCATCCTCTGTGGTAATCACTCCGTTACTCACAGCCACAAAATTTCCATTTAAACCATATGTGTCATTGGCTGTCATGGAATCTCCACTGTAGAACTCTGTTCCGTTAAATTCCTTATATGCCTGACTGTCTTTGTACTTTAGCTTCAAGGTAACTAATCCGTCCTGTGCCACTTCATAGGTTTTCACTTCTACCGACTTATCTCCTAATTTACTATTCACCGCTGCCACTTCATCGTCAATCATAGACTTTAATTCATCCTTGTCATAGTAATCTTTATCCAGAACACTGCTTACCCCGCCTATAATACTGCCATCTTTTGAAATTGTCACTCCGCCTTCCACTTCAATGGATGCGCCACACCCTGTCACAGACAGCGCCAACGTAAGTAGAAGAACTAATCTGCAAATTTTTCTCATAATATGCCCTCCTGATTTTATCCTAAATATTATACATATTCTTTGTATTTATTTCAACCTTATTTTTGTATTTATTTCAGGTCATTATTTTAAAAATATCTCGGATTGTAATGGTTTATCTATAAACTTCTTTTTACACAGCCCAATCATTTCCTTCATTTGGTTTAAAACCAAATCATTTACCCGAAATGTATACAACTTCTCCACTGAACTCCCGGCAATATATTGCAAGGTGTACATAGTAGATTTTGAAAGTTCCATAAAATCAGTCCGTTTTTGACTATTACATTCCTCTTTGCAGGTTTCACAGACAATAGCAAACTCCTTGAAATCAAAATATCCCTGCTCTAGTTTTTGGGAACAGCCGGAGCATTGAAAGACATCTGGATATTCTCCATTTATCACAAAAGTTTTCCACTCATATATCAGTCGAACCAAAGAATTTGATATTTTTTCACTGAGCAGTGCCCGAAGACTTTGGTACAACAATTTCAACATTTCTTTTTCGTCATTACCTTCCTTGCAAAAGTAATCTGCGATTTCCAAAAAGTACATTCCATACCAGGCAGCATCTAAATTTTTTAAGAATTCACTAAAATAATTTACTACCTCCACCTGTCGGATGTTATAAGAATTCCTTCCCTGGTAAAGTTCAAAATCTCCAAATACAAAAGTATTGGTGGAGGCAAGAAGTCCACTATTTGGTCTCCTTGCCCCTTTTGCAAAAGCATTGATTTTTCCCTTTTCCAAGGTAAGAATGACCACTCTTTTATCATATTCTCCCATCGGCATGGATGATATAATCATTCCGCGACACTTGCAAATCTCTGCCATTTTATCTGCCCCTTATACCACTAAATCTCTTTTTTATCGTAGCCAAAATTTTTCATGAGGAAATCGCTGTCTCTCCAATCTTTCTTTACCTTCACCCACAATTTCAAATTCACCTGACATTCCAACAGGCGTTCAATTTCATACCTGGCAGCGGAACCGATTTTTTTTAACATAGCTCCTCCCTTACCGATGATAATCCCCTTATGGGAATCTCTCTCACAGATAATGGTTGCATCAATATCCACTAACTTTCCACTTTTTCGATATTTCATGGAATCAATGGCAACTGCAATTCCGTGGGGAATTTCTTCATCCAGACATTTCAATCCTTTTTCTCGAATCAACTCTGCCACAATCTGGCGTTCCGGCTGGTCTGTAATGGTATCCTCATCATAAAACATAGGACCGTAGGGCATATACTTATAGATTACTTCTAAAAGAGTATCTTTATTCTCCCCCTTTAGTGCTGATACCGGCACAATCTCATCAAAATCATGTATTTTCCGATAAGCATCAATAAAGGTGAGTACCTCCTCTCTCTTTACCGTATCTATTTTATTGATAATCAGAATTACCGGAGTTTTTACCCTTTTGAGCTGCTCTGCAATATGCCGTTCCCCTGCTCCGATAAAAGTAGTTGGCTCCACCAGCCAAAGCACCGCATCCACCTCATTTAATGTAGACTCTGCCACTTTTACCATGTATTCTCCCAACTTATTCTTGGCTTTGTGGATTCCCGGAGTATCTAAAAAAACAATCTGTCCCCGCTCATCTGTATACACCGTCTGAATACGGTTTCTCGTGGTCTGTGGTTTATTGGATGTAATTGCAATTTTCTGACCAATCAGTTGATTCATCAAGGTAGATTTTCCAACATTTGGTCTTCCAATCAATGTAACAAATCCTGCTTTCGTATTTGTGTTCTGCATATATTTATTCTAACTCTCCTTTATAATACATTAACGTTTTCAAATAATTGTTGCTGCTCTTTGATTTTTTCCTCGCTGCCAACCACACAGAAATAATTCTGTTCTAACACAGCCTTTACATGTTCTGCCAGTCTGCGGATATCTTCCTGTGTTGCACTTAATACCTGGTCCCTTTCCTTTTGAAGTTTATCAAATGCAATTCCTGTAAGATAGGCTGTCATAGCTCTGGCTCCTTTGGCTGACGGATTTAGCGGAACATCCATCTCACTAATGGTACCAATAATGTACTTTGTCATATCTCTTTCATCGGCAGTAAAAGAGGAAATGTATTCTGGAAGTCCCTCATAAATTTGATTGGTTTTTTCCAGATTCGGGTCTCTGTAGGATGCAAAGTAGGTTTCTCCGGTTCTTGAAAATCCATTCATACATCCGTATGCTCCACCTTTTACACGAACATTATTCCAAAGATATTCATACCCAAGTATGGTCTTTAAAATCTTTAATGCCCCAGTATACTCTAATCCATTTTCACAGAAGTTTCCACATCTTGCCACATAATTTACCTTGGAAGAAGTTTTATATCCTTCATTTAATCTGAACTTTTCAAATACGTATTTTTGTACTTCCTGGGTAGTTTTTGGCAGTTTTTCTTTTAGATTTACCACCTCTTTTTCAAGGTTTTCCAAGCCTTCTTTTTGAGCGGTAATACCCACTAAGATATTATCCTTGGTAAAGATATATCCCATGGTCTCTTTCAGTTTTTTAGAAAATTCTTCCTTTTCTGTTTCAAAATTCTTTTCCAGATTCTCTACAAACTTGTAGAACGTAATGCCACTGGTAAGTTCAGAAATACAGCCTGTGTCTGAGAAATAAGAAATTGCTCTCATTGCCGCTGTAGTATGCCCACCGGAAGTAAGACTCATTTGCATTCTGGATTTTAACTGTGCAATAATTTCATACAATCTTTTATAGTCATCAAAATTAGAACTTAACAACATTTCTTCTATCATTTCAAAGACGTAATCCTGTTTTTCATACAACACCTTCGCCTTTACTTCCATAAATGCACTATATTTTCCTCTCACATTTACATCAGTATAGGTATTAAAGGATACGCCAATGCCCCCTGTGTTCATATTAACTTCATTAAAGAAGTCACCATAACTATAATTTTTCGTATCCACCATTCCCAAAACATACTTTAAAACACCTACATATGGTAGCAATTCTACCGGTACCCGGCATATATCAAACATCAGATTAAGATACGAAATACCATTGGTAAAGATATCCTGAAATACCACCTTGGTATTCCCAATCATAGATTCTTTATTCTCAATAGGCAGGGCTTCTTTTCTCATATCTTCTCTTGTCAACATTGGAATTTTTAAGATATCCTCTAATGGTGTAGGCTCTTCCTGATATTTTTTCAACGCCTTGGTATCTTCCACCAATTTTTTTTGTTCTTCCGTGGACAAGGAATTTTTATACTCTGCAAGCTTTGCAGCCGTCTTTTGTTCTATTTTTGCAGTCAACCCCTTTTCCGGTTCAATCACCACGAAAGCGGCATGCTTATTATTTAATAAATAAGTTTCCACCAGCTTTTCATAATAATCTGTGTTCACTTTTTCCTTCAAAAAAGCAAAAGTAGCATTCTCCTCTATGTGAATAAATGGTTTTGTTTCATCATACAGCCAGCTGTCTAACGCCTGAAGTCCGTACATTAATCCCTTTGGATAATTTCCAAAATCCGCCTCTCTGTATCTGAATTCCAGATAATTTATGGCAGCCTTTAGGGAATCCTTATTTATCCCCTTGTTTACCTGCTCTCTTAAAACATCTTCAATGACCTTTAAAAATCTCTCTTTTTCTGACAGATTGGAATGCTTTGCAACAATAGAAAACAACGGCTGATACACTCCATTATCATAGCTTCCCATAATGTCTTTCCCAATTTTTTCGTCTAACAACGCTTTCTTTAACGGAGCACCAGGTGCCGAAATCAAAGCATATTCCAGTACCTGGAATGCCAGATACAATTCCCTGTCCAATGATGTGGCAACAGAATAATTGTATGATAGATACGTATTATCCTGTTCTGTTTCCTCATTGGTAATAGAATACTTTTTGTAGACTTCCACTGGTTTATCAAATGGTTTTTGTAATTTTATTTGAGAATCCACAGTTTCACAATGGTATTTACTCAAGTATTCTTCATCCAAATATCTTAACTTTTCTTCCATATCACAATTGCCGTATAAATAAATATAACTATTGGAAGGGTGGTAATATTTTTTGTGAAAATCCAGAAATTCCTCGTATGACAACTCTGGAATGCTCTCCGGGTCTCCTCCCGATTCATAGGCATAAGAGGTATCCGGATAGAGGGTGTTTAAAATCACACGGTCTAATACTCCCTCCGGGGAAGAAAAGGCTCCTTTCATCTCATTGTAAACTACACCATTATAGTTTAAATCCTCATCTTCTGATTCCAACTCATAGTGCCAGCCTTCCTGCCGAAAAATCTCTTCTCTTTCATAAATATTCGGATGAAACACTGCATCCATATAAACATCCATTAAATTATGAAAGTCCTTGTCATTACAGCTTGCCACAGGATACACTGTTTTGTCCGGATAGGTCATGGCATTTAAAAAAGTATTTAACGACCCCTTTGCCAGTTCAATAAAGGGATCCTTTGCCGGAAATTTTTTAGAACCACATAATACGGAGTGTTCTAAGATATGAGCTACCCCTGTGTCATTTTTAGGTGGGGTTCGAAATCCGATATAAAACACTTTATTCTCATCATCATTGGAAAGCAGCATGATTCTTGCACCACTTTTTTTGTGTTTTAACAGCATTCCTTTGGAGTTTAAATCTGGTACTTCCTTTTCTTCTATGATCTCATATGCCTTTAATTCTTTCATTGTCCTCTCTTTTCTTGCTAATGCAAGCTCCTTTCTCTGTTTTACTTTTTATTTTTTTAATTTCTAATTTGTTGTATCTGTTTCATTTATTTTGTTCACCTTATTCTTTTAGACATGGAATGGGGCTTATCTTTTCCTGGTTTGAGGATAATCCAAAATACTGTAGGATAGTTTCCCCTATGGATGCAAAGGTGGGATAGGTTCCATAATTGCCCGGTATCACTTTTTTACCGTATACTACCAAAGGAGTGTATTCTCTGGAATGATCTGTAGATGGTGTTCCCGGGTCGCATCCATGATCCGCTGTAATCATCAGGATATCATCCTCTCTTAATTTTCCTATTATTTGTGGCAGTTGACTGTCAAACCTGCTTAAAGCCTTTGCATATCCCTCAACATCATTTCTATGCCCATATAGCATATCAAAATCTACAAGATTTGTAAAACAAATCCCCTCAAATTCTCTGTCCATATACGATAACGTTTTCTCAACACCCTCATCATTATTTTTTGTATACACAAAATCCGTGATGCCCTTTCCAGCAAAGATGTCATTTATTTTCCCCACTGCAAGCACTTCTTTTTCATGCTCTTTTAAAATATCCAACATAGTTTCCGGTGGTAACAGTGAAAAATCATGGCGATTGCTGGTTCTTACAAAGTTTCCTGCTTTCCCTATAAATGGTCTTGCTATCACACGGCCTACCCCATGTTTTCCTTTCAAAATTTTTCTCACCTTTTTGCAAATACTATATAACTCCTCCAAGGGAACAATATCTTCATGGGCGGCAATCTGAAATACACTGTCTGCTGAGGTATAGCAAATCAAAGCTCCGGTTTTGATATGTTCCTCTCCATAATCCTGAATTACCTGTGTTCCGGAGTATGGCTTATTACAAAGCACCTTTCTTCCCGTCTGTCGCTCCACTTCCTGTATGATATCTGCAGGAAAACCATCAGGATAAGTGGGAAATGGATGCTTAGAAATACAACCCGCAATCTCCCAGTGTCCTGTAGTAGTATCCTTCCCCTTGGAAGCCTCCTGCATACGTGCCACTGCCCCAAGGATATCCTCCTGTTGCACTTTCCTTATTTTTTGAACAGAATCCATGGATGCTACTCCATCCAGGCAAAATAATCCTAACTTTTCCATGTTTGGCATAGAAAAGCATTTATGGCCTGCCACCGTGCCAAGAGTAGAGCTTCCCTGGTCGTTGTACTCCTTGGCATCTGGCATCTCTCCTACCCCAAAACTGTCCAGCACAATCAAAAATACTCTCTTCATAAAACCACACCTTTCCCTGATTCTCACTTTCTTATTATCTGTAACAATTTCAAACTACATGCGCAAAATCCTTTTTTGTTACATTATACACTATTTTTTACTTAAAAAAAAGCACTGCTTTCGCAATGCTTTTTCTCTAAGATAGGTTAATTTATCGTATCTGTTCAGGACTACTGAACAGATACGGAAAATCGGGCAATGCTTACGCATGAAAATTGCCCGATTTTTGTAAAATGCACATTTTCTTACGGTCTCAGCAGTAAATGCTGAGACC